>JBQCEW010000267.1:0-8156 GCA_051959815.1 Solirubrobacterales bacterium | reverse complement strand
CGCGGCCCCGGCAGACTTCCGTCCCGCCTTCGTCGCGGACGAGAAGCTGAAGCGCCAGGGAAGCCTCGACCTGCACCTGGAGCCGACCGAGGACCTCCTCGCCTCGCTGACGGCGCACCGGACCGATGACCAGACGATCGTCGGCTTCGCGGCCGAGCACGGCGGCGACATGTTCGAGCGCGCGCGGGAGAAGCTGGAGCGCAAGGGCGCCGACCTGATCGTCCTCAATGACGTCTCGGATCCGGAGATCGGTTTCGAGAGCGAACGCAACGCAGTGACGCTGATCGGCGGCGAGACCGAGACCGAGGTCCCGATCGCCTCCAAGGACGAGATCGCGGAGGCGATTCTGCACGCGGTCGACCGCGTGCGGGAAAAAGCAGGTAGACCGGCACCTTGAGCGGGCTATACTGGTCGCAAGCTTTTCTGTCCCCGATGCGTGTCGAGAAGTGGGCCTGGCCCACTTTTTTTACGCCCGGACCCCAAAATCAGCCCCATACCCCAGGCATGAATGACCCCACCGAGCAAGAACTGCAGCAGCAGCTGTCCGCGCTGGACGGCGATATCGACCTGGTCGCCCTCGAGAAACCGAGGAACGACGCGCTGCGCTTGTTCATCGACCACCCCGACGGGGTCGACCTCGCCCTCTGCGAACGCGTGACCAAGCACCTGAAACACCTGCTGGTCGACTACTCGCTCGAGGTGTCTTCGCCGGGGCCCAAGTACCGAGACCGTCGTAACGCCACCAGTTCCGAAAGCAAGGAGTCGCTGCAGTGACCAAAGAGATCGTCGACGCCGTCAAAGCGCTCGAGCAAGAGAAGGGAATCTCAGCCGACAAGCTGATGGACGCCCTCGAGGACGCCCTCCTCTCGGCTTACAAGAAGACTCCCGGGGCGGCCAAATACGCCCGTGTCGACCTCGACCACGAAACCGGCGACTTCCGCGTCTTCGAGCTGATCCTGCCGCCGGAGCTGGAGGAGAAGCTGCTGGCCGAAGCGGCCGAGCTGCAGGAGGAACCGGAAATCGACCCGGAGACCGGGGAGATGAAAGAGCCGGAGGAGCCCGAGCTCGACCCGGAGATGATCGCTCCCTACGAGGATCAGATCTCCACCCGCGACGTCACCCCCGACGACTTCGGCCGCATCGCCGCCCAGACCGCCAAGCAGGTGATCCTGCAGCGGATCCGCGAGGCCGAGCGGCAGATGATGTACGACGAGTACCAGGACCGGGTCGGCGAGCTGATCACCGGGATCATCCAGCAGTCCGACAAGCGCTACACGCTGGTGCAGCTGCGCGAGCGGGTCGAGGCGCTGCTGCCGAAATCCGAGCAGGTCTACAACGAGCGCTACGACCACGGGATGAGGGTCAAGGCCGTGATCACCGACGTCTCCGACTCGACCAAAGGCCCGGCGATCGTCGTCTCGCGCCGCAGCCCGGAGCTGATCAAAAGCCTCTTCGAGCTCGAGGTTCCGGAGATCGCCGACAAGCTGGTCGAAATCACCGGCGTCGCCCGCGAGCCCGGCTACCGCTCGAAGATCGCCGTCGTCTCCCACGCCGACGGGGTCGACCCGGTCGGTGCCTGCGTCGGTCCGCGCGGGTCGCGCGTGCGGATGGTCGTCTCCGAGCTGCGCGGCGAGAAGATCGACATCATCCCTTACAACGAGGAGCCCGCCCGCTTCGTCGCCAAAGCGCTCTCGCCGGCGCGCGTGCGCGAGGTGATCGTCGACGACGAGGAGCGGCAGGCGACGGTGATCGTGCCCGACGACCAGCTCTCGCTGGCGATCGGCCGCGACGGCCAGAACGCCCGCCTCGCCGCCCGCCTCACCGGCTGGCGTGTCGACATCAAGTCCGAGACCGAGTTCGCCTCCGAAGAACAGGAGATGGAGATCGAGGGCGAGGAAACCTTCGACGGTCGCTGCATGGCGGTGATGACCACCGGGCGCCGCTGCCCGAACGCAGCCCTTCCCGGCTCGACCTACTGCGGCCTGCCCCAACACCAGGCGCTCTCGCGCTTCGAGACCAGCCAGGTTGCGGTGCTCTCCGATCTCTCCGAGGCCGAGGTGGAAATCCTCGCCGATCCGGATGCCGACGAAGGCCAGGTCGAAGAGATCGTCACCCGGGCCACCGCGAACTTCGTCGAGCCGGAGGAAGGAGCCGAAGAGGCGCCGACCGACGAGACCGAGACCGAGGATGAAGTCGCCACCGAGGAGGCGATCGAAGAGGACATCCAGCAGGAGGCCCGCGAAGCAGAGGAAGTGAGCGGCGAGACCCTGGATGACGATCCCGAAGCCACGGAGATTCCGGCTGAGCAAGCCGAAGAAGGGGTGGAGCAGGCTTAGTGGCTAAGAAGCGGGTTCACGAGATCGCGAAAGCGCAGGGCGTCAGCTCGAAAGAGCTCCTGGCCGCCCTCAAAGCGGCCGGCGTCGAAGCGAAAGCCGCCGCGTCCACCGTCGAGGAGGCCGATGCGCTGAAAGCCATCTCCGCCGCCAAAGGCAACGGCGGTGCCGAAGCGACGAAAAAAGCCCCGGCTTCTAAAGACGGGAAACCCGCTGCGCCCTCGCCGAAACCGGCGGCCAAACCGGTCGCCGCCAAAGGCGGCCAGGCCTCGACCAAACCCGTGCGGCCGAGCGGTCCCCAGGGCGGGGGAGGCAGCAGTGCCGCAGCTTCGAAAAAACGCCGGGTCGTGATCGACTCGCAGGCCTCGCGCCGCGAGCAGATGGGCGGCCCGCCGCCCCAGCGCCCACCGAGGCGCCGCGGCGGCCGTCGCCGCAAGCCGCTGCTCGAGGAGCCGCCGGCGAAACCGGAGACGCCGGCCGAGCCCGAGGCGACCAAGGTCAACTCCGGCGCCACCGTCCGCGAGGTCGCCGAGTCGCTCGGCCTGGCCCCGGCCGAGGTGATTAAAAAACTGATGATGATGGGCGAGATGGCGACGCTCACCCAGACCCTCACGGACGAGTCGGTGCAGGCGATCGCCGATGAGTACGACCGCAAGATCGAGATCGTCCACGCCGCCGACGAGGAGCCGGAGGAGCCGACCTTCTCAGATGCCGACGAGGACCTGGTCGACCGGCCGCCGGTGGTGACGATCATGGGCCACGTCGACCACGGCAAGACCTCGCTACTGGACGCGATCCGCGAGACCGAGGTCGCCGCTGGGGAGGCCGGGGGCATCACCCAGCACATCGGCGCCTACCAGGTCCACCACGCCGAGAAGACGATCACCTTCCTCGACACGCCGGGTCACGCCGCCTTCACGGCGATGCGTGCCCGTGGCGCCAAGGTCACCGACGTCGTCGTCGTGGTCGTCGCCGCCGACGATGGCGTCATGCCGCAGACCAAAGAGGCGATCGACCACGCCCGTGCCGCAGACGTCCCGATGCTGATCGCCGTCAACAAGATCGACAAAGAGGGCGCCAACCCGGAAAAAGTCCGTGGCGAGCTCGCCCAGATGGAGATCACCCCCGAGGACTGGGGCGGCGACACCGTCTTCTGCGAGGTCTCGGCCAAGACCAAGCAGGGCCTCGACAACCTGCTCGACATGATCCTCCTCGTCACCGAGCTGGAGGAGCTCTCCGCCAACCCGAACGCGCCCGCCTCCGGCCACGTGATCGAGTCCCAGCTCGACCCCGGCCGCGGCCCGGTCGTCACCGTCCTCGTCGAGCGCGGCACCCTGCGCGTCGGCGACTCGCTCGTCGCCGGTCCCCAGTGGGGTCGCGTGCGGGCGATGCAGGATTTCACCGGCACCGCCGTCTCCGAGGCTGTCCCCGGGATGCCGGTCGAGGTGCTCGGCTTCGACGGTGTCGCCGACGCCGGCGAGTTCGTGCAGACGGTCGACGGCGACCGCCAGGCCCGCCAGATGGCGGGGGAGCGCGCCCACCGGCTCAAAACCGAGGCGCTGGCCCGCCGCCAGGGCCGCAAGGTCAGCCTCGACGAGGTCTTCGCCCGCGCCCAGGAGGGCGAGATCAAGGAGCTCAACATCGTCCTCAAGGCCGACGTCGCCGGCTCGCTGGAGGCGCTGCAGGACGAGCTCGCCAAGGTCCCGCAGGAGCAGGTCGCGATCAACATCATCCACTCGCAGACCGGCGGCATCAACGAGTCTGACGTGATGCTGGCCTCGGCCTCCGACGCGATCATCATCGGCTTCAACGTGCGGCCGCTGCTGGACGCCAAACGCGCCGCCGAGCGCGAGGGCGTCGACGTCCGCACCTACTCGGTCATCTACAAAATCACCGAAGACCTGCGCAACGCGATGGAGGGGCTACTGGAGGCGGTCGAGGTCGAGGAGACGATCGGCGAGGCGCTGGTCAAACAGACCTTCAAAGCCTCCAAAGTCGGCCGCATCGCCGGCTGCATCGTCGCCGAGGGCAGGGCCGCCCGCGACGCCAGCGTCCGCCTGATCCGCGAGGGCACGGTGATCTGGACCGGCCAGCTCGGCTCCCTGCGGCGCTTCAAAGACAACGTCCAGGAAGTCGAGGAGGGGCAGGAGTGCGGGATCGTGCTCGACGGCTACGCCGACGTCAAGGAGGACGACGTGCTCGAGTTCTTCCAGACCAAACAGGTCGAGCAGACCCTGGAGTAGCATGGCCGGGCCCCGCATGCGGCGCATCAACGAGGTGCTTCGCGAGGTCGTGGGGGCCGCCATCGGCGAGTTAAGTGACCCGCGCATCGGCTTCGTGACCGTGACCTCCGTAGAGACCAGCCCTGACCTCCGCACCGCCAAGGTGTTCGTCAGCGTCCTCGGCAACACCGACGAACGCGAGGCCACCCTGAGCGCGCTGAGCTCCTCGCACGGGGTGATCCAGTCGCGGATCGCCGCCGAGACGCGGATGAAGCGGACCCCGACCTTGGCATTTAGGTACGACGACACGATCGAGCGCGGCATCCGCATCTCCGAGTTGTTGGAGGAGGAATGAACTCGATTCCGGACCTCGCCACTACCGACCTCGAGCGCGTCGGCGCCGAGCTGCGCGCCCGCGACCGCTTCCTGCTGACCGCCCACGAGGGTCCCGACGGCGACGCGCTGGGCTCGCTGCTGGGCCTGCACAAGGTCCTCACCCAGCTCGGCAAGGACTCGATCATGTTCATGGCGGCGAAGGAGTTCCCGCTGCCGATCGAGTACCGCTTCCTGCCGCTGGAGGAGGTCTTCCACGAGCCGCCGGCCGACATGGCCGACCGCACCGTCGTCTTCCTCGACTGCGGCAACATCGACCGGATGCCGGTGGACTGGCTGACCGCGGGCGGCAACGACGTCATCAACATCGACCACCATCACGACAACACCTGCTTCGGCGATTTCAACCTGGTCGAGGTGGGCGCCTCCTGCACCGCTGAGATCGTCTACGACCTGGCGCTGCTGCTGGGGGCGAAGATCACGCCGGAGATCGCCTCGGCGCTCTACGTCGGCCTCATCACCGATACCGGCAAATTCATGTACGAGAACACCAACGCCCACACGCACCGGGTGGCGGCTGACCTGATCGACGCCGGCGTCAATGTCGACGACACCTACCGGCGCCTCTACGAGCACGTGCCGATCGAGAAGCTGCGGTTGGTGTCGCGCGCCCTCGACGGGATCTCCAGCTACTGCGACGGCCGCCTGGTGGTCAGCTACATCACGACGGCCGACTACGAGGCCACTGGCGCCGGCGAGGAGATGACCGAGGGCCTGATCGACCACCTGCGCTCGATCGACGGGGTCAAAGTGGCCGCGGTAATCCGCGATCTCGGTGACCGCGGTCGGTCCGCCCGCAAGGTCAGCCTGCGCTCCAGCGCCGGCGACGTCGACGTCTCGGCGATCGCCCGGCTGAACGGCGGTGGCGGCCACAAGCGCGCCGCCGGCTTCTCGACCGACCTCGAGTTCGAGCGGCTGGTCGAGATTCTCACCCGCGAGGTCTCCGCCCAACTCGACGCCTGAGCATGACGGCCGCGACCGGGACCGTGCTGCTCTTCGATAAGCCGGCAGGGATCACTTCTCACGACGTCGTCGCCCAGGTGCGCCGCGAGCGCGGCGTCAAAGCTGGGCATGCTGGCACGCTCGATCCCTTCGCAACCGGTTTGCTGCTGATCCTGCTCGGCCGCGCCACCCGCTTGCAGCGCTTCCTCGTCGGGCTGCCGAAGACCTACCTAGCGACCGCGAGGCTCGGTTGGCGCTCCTCCACGGGCGACCCCGATGGCGAGCTAACCGAGACGGGGGGGGTGCCGGGGTCTCTGGAGCTGCCGACGGGTACGGTCCGCCAGCGGGTGCCGATGACCTCGGCGGTGCGGGTGGGGGGTGAGCGGCTCTACAAGAAGGCCCACCGCGGCGAAGTGGTGGAGACGCCGGAGCGCGACGTCCAGGTGCACCGAGCCGAGCTGCTCTCTAGCGACGGGGAGCGCGCCCACTACGAGATCGAATGCTCGGCGGGGACGTACGTCCGCACCCTGGTCGAGACGCTGGAGGACGCTTACTGCGAGGAGCTGCGGCGGACCGCGATCGGCCCCTTCCGGGTCGAGAACGCCGGCGAAGAGTTTCCAGCAGAGCAGGTGGCGGAGCTGGTCCCGGCGGTGGCGGAGGCGCTGCGGTGAGCATCAAGGTCACCGCGCTCCCCGACGCCGAGCCGCGCCCACGCAACGTCGCGATCGGCACCTTCGACGGCGTTCATCTCGGCCACCAAGCGGTGATCGAGGGGGCGGACACCGTCCTCACCTTCGACCCGCACCCGCTCGAGGTGCTGCATCCGGCGGCGCTGCCGCAACTGCTGATGCCCTTCGGGGTCAATCGCGACGTGATCGACGGCCTCGGCGTCGAGGAGCTCGTCGTCATCCCCTTCGACAAAGAGTTCGCCAGCCGCAGCGCCGAGGACTTCGTCGAGCGCGTGCTGCTGGAGAAGCTCGACGCCAAGCAGGTCTCGGTGGGGGAGAACTTCCGCTTCGGCGCCAAAGCCAAAGGCGACCCAGCGATGCTGGAGGGCCGTCCCGAGTTCCAGACCCGGGTGGTACCGCTGGTCGAAGTCGACGGCGAAACGGTCTCCTCAACGCGCATCCGCGCGTTGGTCGCGGCGGGCGAGATGGAGGCGGCGCGGCGCTGCCTCGGCGCCCCCTTCATGGTCGAGGGGGAAGTCGTCACCGGTGACCAGCGCGGCCGCGAGCTCGGCTTCCCGACCGCCAACCTCGTCCCCGACGACCGCCTCGCGATCCCCGGCCACGGCGTCTACGCCGCCTTCGCCAACGGGGTGCCGGCAGCCGTCAACGTCGGCATCCGCCCGACCTTCGAGAGCGGCCGCGGCGTCCTGATCGAGACCTACCTGATCGACCACGAGGAGGACCTCTACGGTAAGACGCTCCGCGTCGCCTTCGTCGAGCGCCTGCGCGGCGAGCGTGCCTACCACGAGGTAGACGAGCTGATCGCCCAGATGCACCGCGACGTCGAAGACGCCAGGCGCGTGTGCGCCGGCTTCACCGAGCGCACGTAGCGCCGCTCAAGAGGTCTTCGTGACCTTGAAGCTGAAGATTGCGGGGGAGGGGTCGGCGACGCCGCCGCTGATCGCCTCGACCGAGAATTTGTGTTTGCCGGGCTTGACTTTGTAGCTCTTGGGCGAGGAGCAGGACGCGAACGCCGCGCTGTCGAGCTTGCACTTGAACGTCGCCCCTGCAGCTGGCGAGGAGAAGCTGAATTTGACTTTGACCCGTTTCTTCGCGGTTTTGATCTTTTTCGGCGGGTGCGAGCCGAGGACCGTGTCGGGCGGTGGCGTAGGTCCTGGAGGGTTCGGGGGCGGTGGGCCCGGCACAGGGGCGGGGGAGAGGACGGTGTATTTGACCGTTTTCGAGCTGGTGCCGCCCGTATTGTCTTCGGCTTCGACGGTAAAGCTGTGCTGGCCTACGGTGGAGGTATCGATCAGCGCCCCGTTGGCGACGGGGCCGGCGCAGGATTCGATGCTCGCGATTTCCTGCGGCGTGCAGGAGTAGTTCGCGGTCACCGCCTGGCCGAGGGTGAAGGTGGCGCCGCCCGCAGGGGAGACGATGTTGATCACCGGAGGTGGGATGTAGGAGATTTTGACTTCCGGAGGCGTGACGGCCGTGAGCAGCAGGCCGAAACCGGGCACGAGCGAGGAGCCACCACCCCCGCCGCCGCCGCCAAAGGTGCAACCGCCGCCCCCCCCCCCCCCCCCGTAAAGGCCAGC
>JBQCEW010000266.1:0-3295 GCA_051959815.1 Solirubrobacterales bacterium | reverse complement strand
GCTGCGTCGCGGGGGGCCGGCCACCTGCGCCGGGGGGGGGCCCCCCGCGCCCACCCGGGGGGGGGCCGGGGGGGGGCACTCCCCGTCCTCCCTCGACAGTCTGCTGGAGCCCGTGCGCGCTTGGATCGGCTCGCCGCTGCGGGAACGCATTGCTGCTGAAGCGACGCGGACCCGGGCTGAGGTGCCGCTGCTGCTTGGGGTCGGCGGGACCGTCTTGCGCGGCTCGATCGACCTTCTCGCTGAGCGAGAGGGGAAGCCGCCGCTGGTCCTCGACTACAAGACCGACCGCCTCGCCGGTGCCTCCCCCGCCGAGCGCGCCACCCACTACGGCGTCCAGCGCTCGATCTACGCGCTGGCGGTGGCGGAGGCGCTAGGTGTCGATGAGGTCGAGGTCGCCTATGTCTTCCTCGAGCGCCCGGACGAGCCGGCCGTCACTCTGCTCGGCCCGGCGGAGATGGCCACTGCCCGCACCTCGCTGGAGGAGACGATCGCCCGCATCGGCAGCGGCGACTTCCCGGTCGCCTCACCCGACCAACGGGACTGGTCCTTGTGCCGCGGTTGCCCCGCCCTCAGAGGCCTGTGTTCAGGCCCTGAGACCGACTAGCTGCTCTGCTCGGAGCCCACCTCTAGCTTGGCCGCGAGAGCATCGAGGTTGAGCTCTTTCAGCCCCTCGCCGACCTCGTCCAGCTCCGCGGCGCAGTATTTGACCAGCTCGCGGCCCTCGCGGCAGAGGTCGAGGGTCTCGCGCAGGCCGGCCTGGCCGGAGTCGAGGCGGTCGATGATCTCCTCCAGCCGCTCGACGGCGGCCTCGTAGCTCTCGGGGCTATCGCTCACGCTCGCCGTCCCCGTCGCCGGCTGCATCGATTCTGGCTCTGACGCGTCCATCTGCAAACCGCAGTTTGACCTCCCCGGCGGCGGTCGCGGCCTCGGCGGTGGTCACCGGCTCGCCGTCGCCTCCCTCGACCAGGGCGTAGCCCCGTTCCAGGGTGCGCTCGGGTTCGTGCGCTCGCAGCGCCACTTCCGCCCGCTTCAGGGCGTCCCGCCGTTTCTCCATGTCGGCGCCCAGCGCCCGTCGCCGCGCCCGCTCCAGCACCACGCCGCCGATCCGCTCCTGGCGATTGGCGCGATCCGCCAAGCCGCGTTCGGAGGCGGCGCGGATCTCGCGGATCTTCTGGTTGAGCAGACCGCGCTCGCGTTGCAGCGCCCGCGCCGGGCCGCGCGCCAGCGCCCCGAGGTGGCGGGAGCGGTGCGCGATCGCCCCCTCCCCCGCCCGCCGCAGCGCCACCGCGCAGCGCTCCAGGCTCTCGCGGGCGGCAAGGCAATCGAGCGGCACCGCCGCCTCGGCCGCGTGGGTCGGGGTCGAGCAGGCGACCGCGGCAACGTCGTCGATCAAAGTCTTGTCGCGCTCGTGGCCGACGGCACTGACCACCGGCACCCGCAGCATCGCCACCGTGCGGCACAGCGTCTCGTCGCAAAAGGCCCAGAGATCGGCGAGGCTGCCGCCGCCGCGCGTGACCACGATCGCCTCGACCTCCGGCCGCGCCGCCAGGTCCTGCAGCGCCCGGCCGATCGCCGGCGCCGCGTGGCGGTCCTGCACCGGCGCGAAGCCCCAGATCACCGAGCCGCCCCAGCCGCGCCGCAGCAGCCCCGCGAGCAGGTCCCCCCGCGCCGCGCCGGTTTACGCGGTGACGACACCGATCGCCTTCGGCAGCAGTGGCCGGTGCAACTGCTTCTGCAGCTCAAAGAGCCCCTCGGCCCGGAGTTGCTTGCGCAGCGCCTCCAGGCGCGCGATCAGGTCGCCCTCCCCGGCCAGCCGCACGTGGGTAGCGCGGAAACAGAAGTTCGGCGAGGCGTGGCCGCCGCCGGGGTAGTAGTCGAGCCCGCCGGAGATGACGACTTCGGCACCGTCGCGCAGGCTGCCCTCGGTGAGCCCCGCCTTCTCGAGGTCGTTGAGCCAGATCGCGCAGGGGATCGCCCCCTCGCTGTCGCGCAGCTCGAAGTAGGCCTGCACTTTGCTGCGGCCGACGCCGGTCACCTCGCCGATCAACTGCACCCGCGCCCGCTCGCGCATCCACCCCTGCAGCTTGCGCGCGTAAGTGCCGACGGCAAATGGCCCGGGGAGATTCGTCACCCGGCTTTTTTCCAGCGCCTCGCCCAAGCCTTCAGCTCCTGTAGCACCGGATCCAGTTCCTGCCCCACCACGGTTAAGGAGTAGACCACCCGTACCGGCGTCCCTGCTTCCACTTGCCGTTCGACCAACCCCTCCTCCTCCAGCTCGCGCAGCCGCTGCGAGAGCAACCGGTCCGACAGCCCTGGCACCGCCTTCCCCAGCTCCCCGTACCGCATCGGCCGCTCGGTCAGAGCAACGACGATTGCCCCCGTCCACCGCTTCCCGATCAACTCGATCGCGCGATGCAAGTGAGGACAAACCGCCCCCTGCGCCTCCTCCTGGACCTGAGCTGCACCAACAGGCTCCATGGCAAATGAGCTTACAGAACGTAAGTGACCGGCTTTTCGGGTTTGGGGTGACGAAAGGCGCTCGGTTGCCGCGCCCCTAACCCGTACAAGGCCCCGTGCCAACTCCTTCAGCCGTATGCCGCAGCGCCGCCCGCACCTGCTCGGCCGGAATCGCAAAACCCCCGCGCGGCCCGCTGGTCGTCGCCGCAAACACCGTCCCGACCACATGTCCCGCGTCGTCAACCAAGGGGCCCCCGGAGTTGCCGCTGCGCACGCTCCCGCTGAGTGCCGTAATCGTCCGCTCCACCGGCCCGTTGCCGTAGGAATCCTCGCTGATCGTCGCCCGCGTTTCGCCAATCCGCGCCGGCTCCAGCGCGTAGGGGCCGTTTTCGGGATAGCCGAGCACCGCCGCGTCCTCACCCTGCCGCCGCTGCGAGCTGATCGGCAGCGTCGGCAGCGCGGCGCCGACCCGCAGCAGTGCCAGGTCCTGGCGCGGCTCGTAGTAGATCGGGGTGGCGTCGAGCTGCGTCCCGTCCTGGGTGGTGACGGTGGTGTCCTCGGCGCCAGCGACGACGTGCGCGTTGGTGACGACGATTTCCGGTTCGACCGCCCAGCCCGAGCCCTCGATTCCCAGCCCGCAGGCGGTGCTGAGCACGCGCACGACCGAGTCCCCGGCATGCAGCACGTCGGGATCGGAGGCGATCTTCGCGCTGGGCGCGGCGACCGGCGCCGCCGGTCCCAGCACGGGCGGCGCCGGCTCAACCCGGGCAAGTGCGTTCAGCAGCGGCCCCGTCGGCGGCAGCACAGCGTTGAGGCTGCGCAGGATCATCGACAGCTG
>JBQCEW010000265.1:0-3607 GCA_051959815.1 Solirubrobacterales bacterium | reverse complement strand
GCCGGGGTCTTTGGCAACGGCGCGGCGGATCGCCGCCTCCACCCCTTCCGGCATCTCCGGCTCGGTGTCGGCTTCCTCGCGCGCGAAGGGGGCGATACCGGTGAGGGCCTCATAGAGGACGCAGCCGAGCGAGTAGACGTCGGCGGCGGGGCCGATCGAGTCGCCGCGCCACTGCTCCGGCGACATGTAGTGGGCGGTGCCGACGACCGAGGCGCTGCTGGCGGCGCCGCTCTCGTCGAAGGCTTTGGCGAGGCCGAAGTCGGAGAGGTAGGCGCGATCGCCTTCGACCAGGATGTTGTGCGGCTTGACGTCGCGGTGGACGATGCCGGCGGCGTGAGCGGCGTCGAGCGCGTCGGCGACCTGGCCGAGCAGGTCGAGGGCGCGCGCCGGCGGCAGCGGTCCCTCGCGGTCGATCAGGCCGCGCAGGTCGCCGCCCTTGACCAGCCGCATCGCAACGATCAGCTCGCCGTCGACTTCGCGCGAGTCGTAGATCGGCACTACCGCGGGGTGGTCGAGGCGCGCAGCGAGGCGGGACTCGCGCAGGAAGCGCTCGCGGAATCCCCTGCGGTCGGCGAGCTCGCGGGCGATCACCTTCAGCGCCACCTGTCGTTCGAGGCCGAGGTGGGTGGCGCGGTAGACGACGCCCATGCCGCCGCGCGCGATCAGTCCCTCGATGCGGTAACCGGCGACCTCGGAGCCAACGGAGAAATCCCCCACGCGCCGGGTTATACCCAGCGCGCGGGGGGCGGAGCGGCTTCGGCTACCGGTGGGGAACCGGCTGCCAGGAGACGATCGGGCCGATCGTCGTCGTCACTTCGCCGCCGGAGTAGCCGACTACTTCGGCGTAGCTGCGGTGGCCGGTGGCGACGTCGATCACCGAGAGCGACTGTTCTTCGTTGTCTTCGGTGAAGGTCGCGACCTGCTTGCCGTCGGAGGAGAAGACGCTGTTGACATTTGCGTTGTCCGGTAGGTCAGACAACTTGCGTCCCTTGCCGCCGAGCTGCTTGACCCAGAGGCCCTGGTCGCGGCGGAAGAGGATCGTGCGGCCGTTGGCGGTGACGTCCTCGACGTAGGCCGAACCGGCGCCGGCAATCACTTTCTTCACGTGCTTGCCGGTCAGGTCCATCTTGTAGACGTCGGCGTAGCCACTCGGACCTTCAGTGTTGTTGCCGCGGCTGAAGACGATAGTCGTGTTCAGCACGCTCGGGGCGAACTCGTCGATCCCGGCGGTGCGGGTGAGGCGATGCAGCTTGCCACCGGACGGGCGGACCGAGTAGATGTCGTCATTGGCGGAGGCGTTGGTGCGGACGAAGGCGATCGTGCGGCCGTCTGGCGAGAACGAGGCTTCGTGCTCATCGGCCGCCGAGGGCGCGATCGGGTGCGCACCGCCCCCGTTGACGCTGACCGTGAACAAGTCGCGCGGCGCGCCTTCGGCGGTCTGCCGCTGGAAGAGCACGATGCGACCGTTCGGCGAGACGATCGGGCGCGAGTCGATCTCAGCCCCGGAAGTCAGCTGTTTCTGGCCGGAGCCGTCGGCCCGCATCGCCCAGACGTCGCCGTTACGGACGAAGGCGATCGTGTGCCCGTCGGCGGAGAACGACGGTTCGCTGTCGCCGGGATCTTCGGTCAACTGGTTGAGGTGATGATCTTTGACCGCGAACAGCCCCCCTTCGGGCGCTTTCGGCGGCAGCACTTTTTCGCCTTCTTTGTAGACGCGATGGTCTTCGCTGACCTTCGAGAAGACGATCGCCCCACCCGCGGCAGAAGCACTCGCGGGAACAACCAGCGCGAGGAGGGCGACGAAGACGCTGAGAACGGCTTTCTTGAACATCGGATTGCTCCTTTCCGAGCGATCGGTGATTGCGTATCCCGATGCTCGGATCTGGAGCCGTGCCGGCCAATGACATCGCCGCCACCCACCGGGCCACGTCTGTCCCGGTGGGTGCCATTGCGGCGGCACTACCAGGCGATCCGGGAGTCGATGCTCTTCTGGACGGGATTGGGTTCTTCGGGTTCCCAGCTCTCCTCCGCACCTTGGCTGAAGCCGGTGAAGACGTTGATCGAGAAGAGCACGAAGAAAGGGGAGACTTCGCTGCTGTTGTTGGCGAAGGCTCCGGCGACCATGCGGCCGTCCGGGGAAAAGACAAGGTGCTCGGCGGTCCAGGTGGCAAGGCGACGAGGGCGCATGGAGCGCCTGGTCGGCCCGACCAGGCGCTTGACCCAGGTGGCGCCGGCCATGGTTGAGAAGACGAGCAGGCGCCCGTTGGGAGAGACCGCCTGGATGCTGGGCCCGAGCCGGGGCTTCCAGGTGAGCACCGCTTTCACGCGGGTCCCGTTGCCCCGCATCGCGAAGATTCCCGCTCGGCCGCCGCTCGGGCTCTTGCTCCGGTTGAAGACGATCCCCCTTGCGAAGTAGTGGGGTCGACTCTCG
Organism: Solirubrobacterales bacterium; assembly: GCA_051959815.1. Taxonomy (GTDB): domain Bacteria; phylum Actinomycetota; class Thermoleophilia; order Solirubrobacterales; family 70-9; genus VAYN01. The sequence continues at coordinate 1,176 of JBQCEW010000265.1, read as the reverse complement.
TCGGTCGGAGTGCGCGTCAGCCGGGCGAGCCCGCTCCCGTCCGGGTGCACGGAGAAGAGCTCCTCGTTGGTTTTGGCGCTATCGGACACCGGCAGGCTTCGGACGAAGACGATCGTCTTCCCCTCGGCCGAGAACGAAGCTTCGCAATCTTCCCCCGGAAAAGGCGCGAGCGCATGCGGGGCGCCCCCCGCGAGGGGAACCGTATAAAGGTCTCCGGGTGCCTGACTGTCGGCGCGCCGGACGAAAAGAACGAGGCTCCCGTCCGGCGAGACCTGCGGCAGTTCGTCGAATTCAGGGCCGCTGGTCAACTGTCGCTGCCCGGAGCCGTCAGCCGCCATCGCGTAGATGTTGCCGTCACGGACGAAGACGATCGTCGAGCCGTCCGCAGAAACGTCCGGCTCGCGATCCCCCGGATGGTCGGTCAGCTGCTGCTTCTGGCCGCCGCTGGTCGCGAACAATCCACCTAAGGTTTTGCCTTCTCCTCCGGGAGACGGCCGTTCCCATATGTTTTTCTAATATATGATCGGCCTCGTCGGCTCGGCCGCTTGAGCAGACGTAAGTAATGCCGCCAATCCGAGCAAAGCGACGATGATCGTGATGCGCCAGCACATGGCTCCCCCTTTTCTTGCTTCTGTTTCCGAAACACGATCCTGCGAGTTTCGGAGTGGCCAGGCGACGACAACAACGTCACCCTCCGGGCCGTTTTTTGGCCCGGTCCGGGTCAGCGAGGGCGGTCGAGGCCCAGTTCGATCACGCGGGCGGCGATTTGGCGGGGGCGGTCGCGGCCGGCGTCGCCGGGAATGTCGAGTTTGGCGGCGAGGGCGTCGAGGCGGCGCTGGGCGGTGCGCTCGCTGACGTGGAGCTCGGCGGCGATCTCGGCGCGGGTGGCGGGTCGGCCGGCGAACGCGCCCTCGGTGCGGTAGGGAGCGACGAGGGCAGCGGCGGTCGCCCGCTCCTCCTCGTTCAGCGCCACCGCCGGCTCACTCGCAGCGACGGTCGCGCCCACAGGCGTAACCGAGCCCGTCTTCACTTCCAGCCGATGGCCGCCAACGATCAACGTGTCCCCGTCCCGCAACCGCCGCGGCCGATCCAGCGGCTCCCCGTTCAGCGCGGTCCCGTTGCGACTGTCGAGGTCAGTAGCCATCAGCACCTCCCCCCTCCGTTCGATCTCCAAGT
>JBQCEW010000264.1:0-2992 GCA_051959815.1 Solirubrobacterales bacterium | reverse complement strand
GGGGTCGCGGGCGTAGAGGCTGGGATCGGCGAGGAGGCCGTTAAGACGGGCGATCTCGGCGGTGAGACGCGCGATCTCCCCGGGCAGGGTTTCGAGGGCGTGCTTGTGCTTGAAGGAGAGTTTGGCCCTGGCGGCCGCGGGCGGCGCGGCCGGCTCGGCGGGCGGGCGCTCGGGCCGGGCTGATTTTTCGAGCTCGGGCTTGGTGACGCCATAGCCGCGCTGGGCGACCATGTCGGAATAGCCGCCGGCATATTCGGTCCAGCGCCCCTCGCCTTCCGCGACGATCACCGAGGTCGCGACGCGATCGAGGAAATCGCGGTCGTGACTGACGACGACGACGGTGCCGGGATAGTCGCCGAGCATTTCCTGCAGCAGGTCGAGGGTTTCGAGGTCGAGGTCGTTGGTGGGCTCGTCGAGCACCAGCACGTTGGAGGGCAGCGCCAAAGCGCGGGCGAGCGCGAGGCGGCCGCGTTCGCCGCCCGAGAGCTTTTCGACCGCGGTGCGGGCCTGTTCGGGGGTGAACAGGAAGTCCTTCATGTAGCCGACGACGTGCTTGGGCTGGCCGTTGACGATGAGCGTGTCGGAGCCGCCAGAGGTCAGCGCCTCCTTGAGGGTGAGGCTGGGATCGAGTGAGCGGCGGCGCTGGTCGAGGGTCGCGATCTCGAGATTGGAGCCGAGGCGGACGCGGCCGTTGTCGGGCGCGAGCTCGCCGGTCAGCAGCTTCAGCAGCGTGGTCTTGCCGGCGCCGTTGGCGCCGACGACGCCGACGCGGTCGCCGCGCAGGATGCGGGTCGAGAAATCGCGAACGATGACACGATCGCCGAAGGACTTGTCGATGCGCTCGGCCTCGACCACGAGCTTGCCGGTGACGGTCTCGGCTTCGGTAACGGTGAGCCTGACGTTGCCGACCTGGCGCTTCAGCTCTCGGCGCTCCCGCCGCAGGGTGTGCAAGCCTTCGAGACGGCGGACGTTGCGCTTGCGGCGGGCGGTGACGCCGTAGGTCAGCCAGTGCTCTTCGCGCACGATCTGGCGGTCGAGCTTGTGGCGGGCGGTTTCCTCTTCCTCGAGCACGGTATCGCGCCAGTCCTCGAAGGCGGCAAAGCCCTTGTTGAGGCGGCGGGTCGTGCCGCGGTCGAGCCAGACGGTGGCGCGGGTGAGATCGCTGAGGAAGCGGCGGTCGTGGCTGATGATGATGAGGGCGGAGCGGAGCGCGGCGAGCTCGGCCTCGAGCCACTCGATGGCGGGCAGATCGAGATGGTTGGTGGGCTCGTCGAGCAGGAGGATATCAGGCTCGGGCGCCAGCACGCGGGCGAGCGCGGCGCGGCGGGCCTCGCCGCCGGAGAGACGTGACGGCTCCTCGCTCCCGGTGAGGCCGAGATGCTCGAGCAGGTAGCGGGCGCGATGCGGGTCGTTGCCAGCTTCGAGGCCGGCCGCGGCGTAGTCGAGCGTGGTGGCGTAGCCCGAAAGGTCGGGCTCCTGCGGCAGGTAGCGGATGGTGGCGCCGGGCTGGAGGAAGCGCTTGCCGCCATCGGGCTCGATCTCGCCGGCGGCGATCTTGAGGAGCGTCGACTTGCCGGAGCCGTTGCGGCCGACCAGGGCGACCTTGTCGCCGGGCAGGAGACTGAGCTCGGCGCGTTCGAGCAGCAGCGTGCTGCCGAGGGTCAGGCGGATATCCTGAAGGGCGAGGATGGGGGCAGCGGGCATAACGATCTATTGTCCGGCAAGACTACGGAAAGCGGGTGGCAGCCACGGCGTTGCGGCGAGACCGGAATGCGGATCGACGCCGAGGCCATCCACCAGATGCGCACCGCCGCGGGCAAAGACAATGCGGCCATCGACCACGGCCAGGAGGTCGGCGGGGGTGAGCCAGCGACCGATGGCGCGGGCGGTGACGAGATCGACCGAATAGAGGGTGTGCGGATCGAGCGTGCCGGCGGCGGCAGCGGCCTTCTGCCCCGCATTGAGGCGGGCGACGGCGCCGTCGTCGACGCGACCGAGATAGATGGCATCGACATCCATGCCGTGGACATAGGCGAAGTATTCGAGGGCACGCCAATCGGGGTTGCGGGAGACGACCGGTATGGCGCGCATATGGGTATAGCCGGCGGCGGCGGCACGATCCCAGAAGGGGGATGCCAACGTGGTCGCGAAGGCCGCGGCCGGCGCGGGGATGGTGCGGCGGAAGGCAGACCAGGCCCAGCTCGAATCGAGCGTCTGGGCGATCAGCAGCAAGCCCAGGATGAACGGGGCGAGGACGAGGCGGCGCGCCGCGAGGACGACGGCGCCGATGCTCACCAGATAGAGCAGCGGCCAGACGAAGCGTCCGGTGGAGCGGAACATGTGCCCAAGCAGCTCGACGGGCGCCGGCAGCGGGATCGGCCCGGCCTGATGGTCGAGCAGGCCGACGGTGTCGGAGAGGGCGAAGAGCGCCAGCAGCAGGCAGACGAGCAGCAGCGGCAGCCAGCGGCGCGAGGCGAGGCGGCGCACATCGAACAGGCTGCCGGTGACGAGCGCCAGCAGCAGGGCGCCGAAGACGCCGATGCCGAGAAAGCTCAGGCCTTCGTAGTCCTCGCCGGAATGCGGCAGCGACGGCAGGAGACGCGACCAGCCCTGGGTGATGAACGGCCACAGCAGGTTGAGGCGGTAGTAGCCGTAGCCGATGCTCCCCAGGGTACCGGTGTAAAAGAAGCCGGCGGCCCATAGGACCAGCAGCGCGAGGCCGATGCAAAGGGCCGGCTCCAGCCAGAGCGCCGTTCCAGCCAGGCGCCGCAACCAGAGGCGCTGCATGAAGGCGGCGAACCAGATGCTGCCGACCATGACGAAGAGGTAGGCATGGACGGCCGCGGCGACCGCGACGAGCAGCGGCCATAACCACAGGTTCGGCGGCGTGCGGCGGGCATAGAGCGTAAGCGCGGCGAGGATTAGCCAGTGTCCAGCGAGCGCCATATGGAGACTGATGCGGAACAGGAACGCCGGAGTTGCGAGGGCGAAG
>JBQCEW010000263.1:0-14962 GCA_051959815.1 Solirubrobacterales bacterium | reverse complement strand
AGTCGAAGGAGCGGTCCTCGTAGACCGTGATTTCGACCGGGATGATCGTCCCGCCTTCGTTCTGCGTCTGCGCGTTGAACGCTTTGCATAATTCCATGATGTTGAAGCCGTGCTGGCCCAGCGCCGGACCGACCGGCGGCGCCGGGTTGGCGTTGCCGGCCTGGATCTGCAGCTTGATGAGGGTGAGGACTTTCTTGGCCATAAGGGGTTGGGGAGGGTAGCGCTCTTCGCCGAGCTAGATCTTCTTGACCTGGTCGTAGCCGACCTCGACCGGCGTCTCGCGGCCGAAGATCGAGACCAGCACCTTGAGTTTGGCGGCGTCCTCGTTGATCTCGGCGATCTCGCCGGAGAAGTCGGAGAGCGGGCCGGAGATGACTTTGACGGTTTCGCCGATCGAGAACTGGGCCTGGGTGCGCGGCCGCTCGGCGGTCTCGCGGTGGAGCAGGCGGTCGACCTCGGGTTTGGAGAGCGGCACCGGTTTGTTGCGCGAGCCGACGAAGCCGGTGACGCCGGGGGTGTTCTTGACCAGGCCCCAGGCATCGTCGGTCATCTCCATGTTGACGAGGACGTAGCCGGGCATCGTCCGTTTCTCGGTTTGGACTTTCTGCCCGTCCTTCATTTCCGAGACCTGCTCGGTGGGGACGACGACCTGCCGCACGTTGCGGTTCTGGCTCATCGTCTGAACCCGGTGCTCGAGGTTGTGCTTGACCTTGTTCTCGTGCCCGGAGTAAGTGTTGATCACGTACCAGCGATACATCTATCTATCGAAGCCTTTTCGTCGGGATCCCGATTTAGAGGATCTGCTTGATGAGCCAGTTGAAGGCCGCGTCGAGGGCGCCTAGGTAGGCAGCCGCGACGGCCACGAAGATGACGGTGACGGCCGTGGCCTGGACCAGGGTCTCGCGGTCCGGCCACTGGACTTTCTTCAGCTCGGCCCAACAGGAGATTAGGAAACCGATGAAGCCGCCGCGCTGACGCTGGGCTGCCGCCTGTTTTTGTTTCTTCGCAAGTTGCTCGCGCTCGCGCCGCTTCTGCTCGTCGCGCTTGCGCTTTTCCGCTTCCTTGACGGCCTTCGCCTCGGCGCGGCGGGCAGAGCGCGGCTTGGGGGCGTCAGGCGTCTCGAGCTGGGACTCCGGCGCACCGGCGGCGATCCCCATCTCAACTGCCTCGGCCTCGGCCACCTCGCCGGAGACCGGAACCTGGGTGTCGTGCTGGGCCTGCGCAGTCGGCTCGTAGCCGCGGGAGCGTTTCTGCTGCTCCGCTTCCCGAGCCCGGCGCTCGGCCTTGCGCTGTGCACGGGTTTTAGCCATCGGAACTAGCGGGTCTCTTTATGAGGGGTGTGGTGGCCGCACCAGCGGCAGAACTTCCGCATCTCAATCCGGTCCGGCGTGTTTCGCCGCGACTTATTGGTCTGGTAGTTGCGCCGTTTGCAGTCTTGGCAAGCCAGCGTCACTGCGATGCGGACATCTCCGCGAGCCATCTTCTCCCCTCGTTCCTTGCCTGAAGGTCGTCGTTACAAAGTCATCACAAAAGAAAACCCCGGGCCCAGGGCGCGAGGCTGAGCGAAGGATAGCGCTCCGGCCCGTTTGGGACGGTTCTCCCAGGGGGCTACTTAATACTTTGTACAATCGTTTTTCCTCCAATCATTTCGGGGAGTCGAAGGTACTCGTGCGAGCAGCAATCAACAAAGCGCGGCTGTTCGATCGCGATACCTTCGTCGAAGCGGTCGAAGAGCGCATCCTCGATCCGCGTTACATGGAGCAGCCCGGGGCCCTGCTCCTGCTCGACATCGACTCCTTCCACATCGTCAACGACTCGCTCGGCCACGAGGCCGGCGACCGGCTGCTGGAAGCGGTGGCGACGATGCTGCGTGAGGAGGCGCGGACCGATGACCTGGCGGCGCGGATCTGCGCGGACGAATTCGCCCTCCTGCTGAACCGGGCCACTCCCGCCCAGGCGATGGCGGCAGCCGAGCGGCTGATCGCGCTCGTGCGTGAGCGCGGCACTCCCCCGGTCGGGGCCAGCGTAGGCATCGCGACCTTCGGCGGGAATGGCGAGAAGGTGACGGCGGAAGGGCTGATGATCGCCGCCGACATCGCCCTCTGCGAAGCCAAGGAAGAAGGGGGCGGCCGGGCCGTGGACTCGGCCACCGGCCCGAACCGGAAACTGACCTGGGCCGACCGCATCCGCGAGGCGATCGACGAGGAGCGGATCGTTGTCTACGCGCAGCCGATCTTCGATCTGCGCAGCCACTGCGTCGCCCGCGAGGAGCTGTTGGTGCGGATGCTCGACGAGAACGAGGACGTGATCCCGCCCTCCTCCTTCCTGCCGACGGCGGAGCGGCTCGGCTTGATCGTCGAGATCGACCGGCTGGTGCTGGCGAAGGCGGTCGAGCTGGCGGGGCGGTCGCGGCCGATCGCGGTCAACGTCTCCGGCGCCTCCCTCTCGGACCCGCGGCTGATCGAAGACGTGGGAGAGGCGATCGCCGACGGGGTCAATCCCGCCTGGCTCGACTTCGAGATCACCGAGACGGCGGCGATCGCGAACATGCGAGATGCCCGCGCCTTCGCCTGCACCGTGTCGGAAATGGGCTGCGGGCTCGGGCTCGACGATTTCGGCACCGGCTTCAGCTCATTCAGCTACCTGAAAGAACTGCCGGTCCAGCACCTCAAGCTCGACATCGAGTTCATCCGCAACCTCCCCCGCTCGCCGGGCGACCAGAAGCTCGTCCACGCAATGGTCCAGTTCGCGAAGGCTCTCGGGCAGGAGACCGTCGCCGAGGGGATCGAGGACGCCGAGACGCTGGCGATGGTGAGGGCCTTCGAAGTCGACTACGCGCAGGGGTTCCACATCGGCGAGCCGGCGCTGGTCGACTGCAGCGAGCTGCCGACTGCTGGCTGAGGCGCGGCGCTAGCCGATCTGCAGGACGCTGCTCGTCCGCACCGTGCCACCAGTGAGCTGGAGGGTGCGAGCCACAACCTTCGCCTTGCAGCCGGGGTCGACCTTGGTCTCTTCGTCGCCGAGCGGCACCGCAAGGATCCGCTCCTCGCCCCGCTCGATCGAGTAGGGCACCTTGTGGGCGCCGCTAATCCCCTTTAGGACCAGCGTCCCTTCGCAGGTGTAGGAGGCCAGGCCGCTGCAGCGGACGGACACCAGCGCCCGCGGCCCGACCAGGGCCGCGCGCTTGCGGGTGAATTCGACGCTCATCGGCGACGGCGGAGCTTCTTCCGCCGTCGCCGAGGCGCCGGGTCCAGGGGTAGGCACTTCGGCCGCCGCCATAGAGGCGACGCTCAGGGCCAGTGCCAGGACCACTGAGAAAGGAAGGAGAGATCGCAGGAAACCCGCCATCCCCATACATAGCACCACAAATGTTCTAGTTCGTCCCTAGAACGTTCGTTGAAATGTCCTCTGAGGCCTAAAGTTTTCCCTTCCGCCAAAAAGGACCGCCGCGGATGCGTGCCAGCATCTGCGTCGTGAATGAGCGGATACTGGAAAAGCTGCCAGGTTCTGAGATCGTGCTTCCAGGTCTCGCCGACTTGAACGCGGGCCGCAGCAGCATTAATTCCCTGGCAGTCCAGGCTGCGGCGCCCCGGCTGCGAGCGCTTGGTCTCGAAATTGGCGAGTCCGAGAGCGAGACGCCAGCCGCTCATCAGCTCTATGATCTGCTTCATCGGGACCTCGGCGACGGTGCCCACTCCCGCTACAACGCCATCCTCACTCGATTAACAAGCTTCGCCCGCGCCGCAGAGCGTGAGAGACGCGCGGTCGAAGACCTTTAGAGGCCGAGGGTTTTGGCGATGATCGTGCGCTGGATCTCTGAGGTGCCGCCGTAGATGGTCGAGACGAGCGAGGCGCGGACCAGGCGCTCCATGTCGTACTCGGACGAGTAGCCGTAGCCGCCCATCATCTGCATCCCCTCGAGGGTGGTCCGCTTGGTCACTTCGGTGACGAAGAGCTTCACCATCGAGGCCTGCTGCGGCAGCATCCGGTCGGGGTCCTCGTCGACGAGGGTGGCGACCCAGTGGGTCATCAGCCGCGCCGCCTGCAGGTCGGTGGCGAGGTCGGCGATGCGGTGCTGGAGGGCCTGGAAGGAGCCGATCGGGCGGTCGAACTGGCGCCGCTCCTTGACGTAGAGCAGGAGGTCGTCCATCGCCCGCTGGGCGATCCCGAGCATCGTCGCGGCGAGGATCAGGTGCTCGACGTTGAGCCCGGCCATCAACTGCGTCCAGCCCTGGTCGATCTCGCCGAGCACGTCGTCTTCGCGAGCGAAGCAGTCGGTGAAGTAGAGGTGGTTGGTCTCGCGCCCGCCCATCGTCTCGATCGGGACGACCTCCATCCCCTCGACGTCGCCCGGGACCCAGATCATCGTCAGGCCCTCGTGCTTGTTGGCGCCGCGGGTGGTGCGGCAGACGACGAGGACGTGGTCGGAGATGTGGGCGTTGGAGCAGAAGACCTTCTGGCCGTTGAGGACGAAGCCGCCGTCGGTGCGCTCGGCTTTGCAGGAGAGGGCGCCGACGTCGGAGCCGGCCTCGGGCTCGGTCATCGCGATCGCCTCGACCGAACCGGAGGCGATGCCACCGAGGATCTCCTCCTTCTGTGCCTCGGTGCCGAAGCGCTGGGTGGCCCCGGCGACGATCAGCGTCGTCGCGTAGCCACCGATCGGCGCCAGCCCGCGCGAAGCCTCCTCCATGAACAGGCAGGCGTCGAGCATGCCACCACCCGAGCCGCCGTACTCCTCCGGGATCGTCACCCCCAGCCATCCCAGCTCCGCCATCTGCTTGTAGATGTCGAAGCTGTGGTGCTCGCGGTAGCCGTCGGTCAGCCGCTCCCGCTGGTCCTGCGTCCCGCACTCGCGGCCGCAGAAGTCCCGAATCGCGTCGACGAAGTCCTTCTGCTCGTCAGTGAGGGCGAAATCCACGGCGTGAGCCTACAGGTGGAAGCGAGGGTTTGGCTGGTTAGCCAAAGAAGCAAGGGCCCAGGCGTTAAGAGTCACCACGATCGGGTCAGCAGTGCCCTGAAAGGCGGGCCCGTCAGGGGAACATCGCTGGCGCCGGGGAAGCTCACGGCCAGAGAGCCGGTCCACGTAGGGGCTCCATCCGCGGCGCGCTGAAGCGAGCCGGTGCCGCTGAAGGGGTAGGGCGGGGTGACGTTCGCGAAGCTGAGCGAATCGTCGGTGGCGAAGGTGCCCGCCGGCGCGTAAACGTAGGCATATCGCTGTACCGCGTATTCGCTTCCGCCCATATCGGCCTCCACCTCGTAGAGCGAACCGCCCGACGCCAGGGTGCGGGCATAGAAGTAGGTCGCGTCCAGCCCGGTCCTGAAATTGGCGTAGAGACGGTCGATCTTCCCCTTCGCTTCGATCCGATTGGCGGCTGACAGGTTGCATTCAGGGCCAGGACGCAGCTCGACACCCTGCAGGCGGTGAGCGCTGAGCGTCACGTATCCGCCTTCGCCGAGGAAGTGGAGCGAGCCGATGAAAGTCCCGGGGCGGGACAGGGTCATGGAGGAGTTGCAGTTGCTCTGTTCCACCCGTTCGGCGCCAGTGGGGTGGAAGGTCATCGAGACACTTCCCAAGCTCCCAATGCGGGCCGTGATCCTCCCGCCATGCGTGCCAACTCGAGTGAGGTAGTAGGTGGCCGTCCCGGCGCGCCGGGCTCTTTCGTTGCGCATGACCCCGAGGACCAGGGTGGAGCCGCGCGCGGTGACGAAGATTCGATAGCCGTTCGCGGACCTGGTTTCGAAGCGGTACTTCGGCTGGGCCGAGGCGGAGCTCGCCTGCACCAATGCCGGTGCGGCCAGCACCAAGGCGAGCGCCGCGAGGGGGATCAATCGTCTCGCGCGCGTCATCTGACCTTTGCCGCAGCAGCGTAGAGACGGGCTACGTCGTGCCCGAAGTAGGGGCCGTAGTCGGTCGCCGAGTCGTCCCCGTAACTGTTGCTGGTGACGCCGTTCAGGGTGTCGCCGTCGATTAGCCAACCGCCGCCGGAGGAGCCGCCGCTGATCTGGCATCGCACGCCGAGCTCGAGTGGGCCTGGCGCGAAGAAGGCTCCGAGATCGTGTCCGAGGTAGGGCGTCTCCGGGCAGACATGGAGGGTCGAGCCGTTGAATGGCCGGGCGACCGGATAGCCGTACACCGAGAAGTCCTGGCTGGGGGGAAGGTCCCAGGCGATCTTGGCTCCGCCGACCGCGGCGTTAAGAGTCTGACCATGTTCGTTGCGGGAGACCACCGCGACCGCGACGTCGTAGTTGAAGTTTTCTTCCCTGTGTCAGCCGGGCGTGGTGCCGAGCCATTTGGCGACGAAGGTCCCAAAGGGGCGCTCGCCATAACGGTAGGCGGGGACGAACACCCAGTGTCGGGACGACCAGCGCCCTTCGTCGAAGACGCAGTGGCCGGCGGTGAAGACCAGGCTCTCGTTGCCGGCGGCAACCGCGGTCCCCGAGCAGCGCCCGAAGCCCCTCCCGGGGCCTTCCGAGATGAAGATCGCGCCGTTCTCGCGCACGCCTTCGACGGTGGGGTCGACGACGATTTCCGAGGTCCCCGGAGTGGTTTCGCCCGGCGAAGCCGGCGACTCGACTGCGCTCACAGACCGGGCCCTCTCCATCCGCGTCACCGTCCAAAACCTTCGGGTCGCTTGGATGCTGCTGCGGCTGAGCGAGATGTGGGCAATGGGTGCCGCAAGGGCGACGGCGCCAAGCAGGGCATAGGCGGTGCCGAAAGCAACGACAAGACGGGCGCCCCTGCTCCTCATATGCGCAGCGTATCCCTCACGGTGTTCGCAATTGAGCTACCGCTGACTCGAACCAGACATGAGGCAGCGGCAGAACAGGTCCATGACCTTCCCCGATTCGCGCCGGGACGAGCTGGTAAAGGGGAGAGTAATAGGGTCTCCGCTGCCATTCGGCCGGTATTGACTACCTCGCTTCAATCCCACGGCCGACGGTGGTCAGGTCTTGCCGCCGCCGTCGAACGGATTCTCGGCGGCGATGCCGTCGAAGCGCCTGAAGTCGCGATCACGGGTGTAGATGGTCCGAACGCCGTGCTGGCGCATCAGCGCCGCGAGGTGGCCGCCTGGGATGTCGTTGCCGCGGTCGGGGTCGTTACGGGTATCCAGGTACAGCTCCCAGAACCCCTCACCCTCGCCCTCGCCCGGCGTGCGGATGTGTGGCAGCGCGATCAGGGCGCCGACGTTGGCAATCGCCGCCGCGGGGCCGAGCGGCCGCGGAAGCAGCGAGGGGTGAGTGACGATTCGCAGATAGCCCATAATCGCCGGCCAGAACAGGTAGACGATCTCCGGCCCCGCGGCCAGGCGCTCGAGCAGCTCGCGAGCAGGCTGGTGAACTGCCTCGGCCTCGTTGGATGCGTAGACGAGGACGTTTGCGTCGACGGTGACGCTCACCGGTCGAGCACGGCGCGCAGCGCCTCCTTGTCCTCGAGGTCGACCGCGGGCTTACCGAGATCGCGGCTGACCCAGGAGAAGGGCGGCGTCGACTGGGCTTCCTCGCGCAGCTCGCGAGCCAGGAGCTGGGAGGCGAGCTCGCCGATCGACCTGCGCTCGCGCGCGCTTCGCGCGCGCAACTCCTTCAATACCGACGGATCGAGGTTGAGCGTCGTCCTAGTCATGATGCTTGATGCTAGTAGACAACGCATCGTGCACCGGAGCTGCCTGGACGCAAGAGCTCCACCTCCTGGGTGGTGCAGCACTCGAAGGCCGCGGCGGGGTGGGCATTAGCGCGATCAAGAGGTGGAAAAACCGTTATCTATCCTTGACAAGACTGCTTTAACGCCTTAGAGTCATGGGTGCGGTTGGTCGTTCCCCGCGCCTCACCCAGTTGGCGGAGTTCTCCCTGACTCCGGCCGGGCAGTGGATCCACCCGCATCCCCCAGGGCCTGTCGTCCCCCAAGCGCCAGGCCCAACAGGAGCTCCCGAGATGCCAAGGCTTTTCGGGAGTTTCCTGCGTTCACCGCCTGATAGCTGCGAGACCTGCCTCGCTCAGCGCATCTGCCGTCGCATCACATGCCGATGAAGTGGGATGCCACATCCCAGAAATACAGCGCGGCACGGGTCGGCCACACTCGATCGCAACGCTGGTCGAGCAACCCGACTCTCACAAGGCGGTCGAGCGCTCGGTCGACGGCATCGCGATCGCCGAACAGCTCCGGATTGCCACTGAGTTCACGAACGAGATCGCCCCGTTCGAGCAGGATCGGGTGCTCCTGCAGGACGTGATGCAGGAGCTCTGCCTGCTTGGCGTCGTCCTCTGCGAGAGTGGGAATGCCGGGATAGTGCATGTAAATGGTCCTTTCCTCGTAGGTTCCGGGCACGGGTGGCGCCGGCTTCTCGAACGGCAAGAGGGACCATTGCTTTTCCTGATTGGACACGCAAGTTATCCTTGAGCTGAGAGGCTTGTGGCGGTAGCATCGCGGCAGGGGTTACCAGGGCGAACCGTCGAGCGTCGGTCCGGGAGGCGCTTCGGCAAGAAAGTGGCGGTTCGCCGCCGAGGAGGGATCATGGAGCCATCTCGGAGAGAAGCGTTATTGGATGCGATGCTGGAGGAGCTGGGCCGGCACGGATATTGGAGGATGTCGGTCACCCGGGCCCGATCATCGGCCGGGGTGTCGGCCGGGGAATTCGAGGCGGAGTTCCGGGACAAAGAAGAGTGCCTCTTCGCCGCCTATGACCAGCTGATCGAGCAGACCCTGGAGAAGACGTGCGCGGGCTGCGACGGACGCGAGGCCTGGCCAGAGCGGATCCGCATGGGACTGGAGCGGGTCCTCGACGAGCTGGCCGCGCGGCCGGAGATGGCAAAGGCAATGCTGCGCGCGTTTCCCGAGATCGGGCCGCACGCCTACCGGCGCTATCTGGCGCTCCTCTCGCGCTTCATCCCGTTCGTCCGGGAGGGCCGCGTCTGCCCCGGCGCCTTCGAGGACCTGCCGGCGGAAGTCGAGCTGCTCGCCCTCGGGGCCGCGAAGGCAATCATCTTCAACGAGGTGGAGGCCGGCCGGACCGAAAACCTGCCGCAGATGCTGCCCGACATCCTCTTCTCGATCCTGGTCCCGTTCCTCGGCCCCGACCGGGCGGCGGAGGAGATGCGGGCGGCCGCGAGGGACCGCCTCGGCTGCTAGCCCACGACCCCCATCAGCGTGCCCACCACCGCAATTCAACGCGGGGTTTGTGTTGAAGCCAACGGAGCGAGGCTGACCGGCTGGCTGTACCTGCCTCCGGACCCCCGAGGTTTTGTCATCTTCGCCTCGAGCCGGGACCTGATGCGAATCAGCCACCGCCAGGTTGCCCTCAGCGAAGCGCTGAACAGGCGCGGCCTCGGGACGCTCCTGTTCGACCTGGTGGAAACCACCGACAGCGCGGATGTCGAGCGCGACGTTGCCGTTCTCACCGGACGCCTGATCGGCGCCACCCGGTGGAGTGAGAGGCAGTGGGGCGTGGACGGCTTGCCGACGGGCTACGTCGGCTCCGGCCTGGGCTCTGCCGCGGCCCTGCGGGCCGCGGCCGTGCTGATCCCCAGGGTGAGCGCGATCGTCTCGCATGGCGGCCGGCCCGACCTCGCGGGAGGGGCGATCGCCAAGGTGAAGGCTCCGACGCTGCTGCTCGCCGACGCCGGGGACGCAACAGAGGTACGAGCAGCCCGAGCCGCTGCCGCCTATCTCCCCTCTCCCCACCGGGTCCATCGGATCTGCGCCGGCCGAGGCCAACCCGGCGGCTGGGCGGCGACACCATCGATCTGCCGTTGGATGGAGTGGCACCTGGCGGACAGTCAACTCCTCGCCCAGCGAAGATCCCGGTGATGGTCAGTACCGAGCGAAGGTCACCGCCGCGACGCGGGAAGCCCCGACGTTCCGCAGTGCCCGCGCGCAGTCGGTAAGGATCGCCCCAGCCTCGACGACGTCTATCAGGAGAGCGTTGCGAGGGGCGGCGGCCGTAGCGCGAATCAGCCGCTCGCTGCCGTTGCCTGAGGTCCTTCCATCTCCAGCGGGACCCACCGGTGAGCGCTCGAGGCACTGCTCCACCGGCGCGCCGATACGCTCGGCGAGCGCGGCGGCAAGCTCGGCTGCGGGATCGAAGCCCCCGCCGTCGGCTTTGAATCGTGCCAGCGGGACGGGGACGATTGTGCCGCTCAGCATGTGCCTCGGCGCCGAGCGCTCGATGCGCTCCGCCATCAGAGCTGCGACAGAAAGAAGCTGCCGGGATCGCAGTGCCTCGACGAGATCCCCTGCGACACCCTCGTGCGGCGCCAGCGACCACGCGCGGTCGATCCCGGCGGGCGGTGTGGCGAGCAGTGGCTCAGCACCAAGGTCTTCTCTGCCTTCAGCCATGGACGTGCTCGCCGTGCTACTCCGCAAGCCCCGCCGTGGGCTCGACTCGAACCGCGAGCCAGGCGGGAGCCGTGAGAATTGCCACCGCGGCGGCGGTGATCCCGACGAGAACGCTGACCACCGGGGCGACGGCAGTCTCGAATACGAGGGGAAAGCCAGTGATCGCCTGCAGGGCCCGGTCCAGGAGCACCTGGCCGGCGAGGCCGCACGCGGCGCCCAGGGAGCAGCCGCCAAACAGCACGATCGCGCTCTCGAGCAGCAGCGCGCGCCAGAGCTCGAGCCGGCTGAACCCGTGCACAGCGAGGGCGGCGAACGTCGGCCGGCGCTGCCAGACGAGGCCCGTCATCGAGGCCGCCATCGCCAGAACCGAGGCGGCAAGGACCAGCGCCTCGATCTCCCCCAGCCGCGCCAGGCCGGCCCGCGACGTGGCTTTCTGGCTGCGTTCGCGTTCCCTGCTCGTCTCGATCCGCAGTCCGCTGCCCCGGCCCAGGACCGACCGGGTGGCGGCGGCGAGGCGAGGCGGGCGGGCTCCCGGCGCCGGTCGGATCCCGAGCAGGCTGACGGCTGAGCTCCCCCAGGCGCGGGCGAAGGCCGGCGAGCTGATCACCACCGCCCCTCCAGGCCAGCCGAAGTTGTCGGTCAGGGCGGCAACCCGCAGGCGGGTCGGCAAGGGCAGCGGAAGATCCACCTCCTCTCCGACCCCGACGTGCAGATCCGAGGCGAGTCCCCTGGAGAGCGTGACCCAACCCCCGCTGCGCACGCGCGCGGCGGCGAGCTCCGCGGTGCCGACTCCGCACTCGTCGCGCAGCACCTGCGCGATACGGGAGGGCGCCGGCGCGAGCACCCAGGCCCGGTCCTGGCCCACGTCGAGAAAGCTGCCCCGGTTGCGGCTGACCGAGCGGACTTCCGGCAGCCGTTCGAGCTCCTCCAACCGCTCCCGCGGCAACGAAAACGTCGTGGCACCGAAGATGTCGGTGGGGCCTCGAAAGGCAGCCCACACCTCGGCGCCGCGGTCGACGTTCCCGCTGACCCGGTCGAGGCCGCGTTGCAGGTCGCCGCGCGCGCCGCCGATCGCAGCCGCCGCGAAGACCGCGACGGCCCCGGTCGCGGCAAGCGCCACGGTCCGGGTACGGGTGCTGGCGGCGCGCAACTGGAGCGCCGTGAGGATCGCGACGCAGCTACGCCGGCGCCGCGAGACGGCTGCGAAGGCCGCGGTCACGGCCAGCAGCCAGACCGGCAGGAGCAGGAGAAGGCCAAGTAGGAGAACGACGATGCAGGCCAGCGAAAGCTCGGGCGCGCCGGCTGCGACACCGAGGCTGAGCGCCAGGCAGGCACCACCGGTGGCGGCCGGCAGGGCCAGCCCCCGCGAGCGGAGAGCGGCCACCGGCTCGATTTCTCCCGTGGCGAAGATGGAGCGCCGGAGCGGAAGGAGGGCGGCGAGACAGGTGGCCGCGATGCCCGCGCCCGCGGCGAGCCCCGCGGCCTGCCAGGGGACGATCCGCTGGGTGCCGATCGGGAAGGCGGCGGTGAGGTATGCCGGGGCCGAGTCGAAGAGCAGCGGCGACGCCGCGGCTCCCAAACCCAGCCCGATTGCCGCTCCGGCGGCTCCGAGCAGCAGGGCGTCGACGAGCACGACCAGGATCACGGTCGTGGGCGCATATCCCGTGATCCGCAAGTCGGCAATCAGGCGCCGGCGCTGAGGCACGACCAACAGCATCGCGTTGAAGACGAAGAGGAAGCCGACCAGCGCGCTGAGCGTCGCGAAGAGCGTCGTCGAGGCGCTCGTGGGATAGGAGGCGCGTTCGAGCAGGGCGACTTCCGCGTCAGCCGGCACGAGGTTGATGCGGTCGCCGGCGATTCGCCTCAGCGACGATTCGACCGCCGCCTCCCGGCCGGGCGCCGCGGCGACGAAGATCCGGCTGAGCCGGCGGCGCATCCCGGCGAGCTCCTGGACCAGCGGCAGCGGCGCCATGGCCACGGGGCTTTCGACCAGCGCGCCGACGGCGCCGCGGTCGAGCTCCCCGGCCACCCGGACCGGCTTCCCACCCGCGCCGCTCTGCACCGTCACCTCCGCCCCCGCGTGGACCCCGAGAGCGTCGGCCAAGGGGGCCGGGATCAGGAGGCCGGACCGGCGCCCGCGGACCGAGAGCTCGGGGCTTTGCAGCAGCCGTCCGCCCACGCCCTTGATGCGCGGATCGGCGCCGAGGAGCAGCACCGAGCGCCACCTCCCCGCCGACACCAGGTTGACCCGGGCTTCGGCAACCGGAGCGCCGGCGGCCCCGGGAATCTTCCGCACTCGGCCGAAGACCCGCTGGTCGAAGCCGGATGCGCTGCGGGCGCCGAGCTGGAAGTCGGCGTGGCCGACGACCCCGTGGCTGAGCTGGGCCACCGTGCCCGTGAGGGTAGCGTTGGCGACCAGGCCCCCGAAGACCAGCGCGACGCCGACCGCGATGCCCGTGAGCGCCAGCAGCTCCGCCGCGAACCGCGATCGCAGGCGGACCCGGTAGAGGTGGAGGAGGACCCCGGGCTTCAAGGACCGCGGACCACCAAACGCCCGTCCCGGAGCTCGCGCACGCGATGGGCGAAGTCGGCTGCCTGGGGATCGTGGGTGACGAGCAGCATCCCCACCTCCCTCTCCTCGCAGAGCTCGGTCAGCAGGGCCAGGACCACCGCACTGCGCTCGCCGTCGAGGCTGCCGGTCGGCTCGTCGGCGAGGACCAGCTTCGGCTCGGTCGAGAGGGCGCGCGCCAGCAACACGCGCTGGCGCTGGCCGATCGAGAGCTGCTCGGTGCGGTGATGGAGGCGCTCTCCCATCCCCAGCCGCTCGAGCAGGGGGATGACCCGCCGGTGAGCCTCGCGGACGCCGAGGCGCAGCGCGAACAGCTTCAGCGCCGCGTTGTCGATCGCGGAGACTCCCGGAAGGAGGTCGGGCGCCTGGCTGACGAATCCGAGCCGTCGCCGCCGGTAGCGAGCGGCCTCGCGCGGGCCCAGGGAGGAGACCTCGCGCCCGTCGAGCAGGACCCTGCCGCTGTCGGGCGGAAGCAGCGCCGCGACGATCGAGAGCAGCGTGCTCTTGCCGGACCCGCTCGGCCCGTAGAGGGCGACCAGCTCGCCGGACGCCACCGTCAGCGAGAGACCGTCCAGCGCGCGCACCACCTCGCCCCCGGCGGAGGGGTAGTGCTTGACGAGCTCCCGCAGCTCAAGCACGGCGCCGGCCTTCGATGGCCTTCCCCCTCCGCCAAAGGCCGAAGACGCCCAGCGCCGCCGTCAGCAGCGGTCCGAGCTCGGCCGCGGCGCGGCGCCTGATCGCCGGGCCGGGCGGCGTCACCGCCGTCGGGGCGGAGAGGTAGTAGGCGGCGACCCCGGCCGCGGTCATCTGGTGATGGGCGCCGTGGGGGAGGCCTCCGGCCTCCTCCGCGGCGCGGGCGATGACCTTGCCGACCCCCTCCGCCGCTGCCGTTTCATCGGCGTAGTAGCCGATGAAGGAGTGGCCCCGGTCTTCCAGGTCGCGGCCACTGTCGACGACGCTGTCCAGCAGCGTGCTGATCGCCGAGACGTAGAGGTAGGCGCGGTCGAGGCGCGCCGCCGCGCCTGCGGTGGTCAGCGGGTCGGCGGCGGCGGCGATGAGCGCGTGGACGCAGAGGATCGAAGCGGTGCCGCCGGCGGTGTACTCCCACCAGGTCAGATCCGTCCCCTGCGCCGCCTCGGTCGCCCAGGTGAGGAGCTGCCCGACGCCCAGCGGCCCGACCGCGTGAGTGCGGCTCTGCGACTCGCCGCAGCGCCGGGCCGCCTCGAGCGCTACGGGCCTGACGGTCGTGGCGCTCGGCAGGCGCGCGAAAGCCGTGCGGCAGGCCCGCACCAGCCGCTCCAGGTAGCCGCCGTCGTCCCGCTGCGGCGAGTTGGCGTAGAAGTCCGCCTGGGCATCCGAATCCAACGTGAGGGAAGAGGAAAAGGCGCTGAACAAATTCCGGCTGTTCGCGAGGGGATCGGCGGCCGGTCCCTCGCTGAGACCGTCGAGGTAGTCGTACATCACCTGCAGCGGCACGATCGCGTCGATCGCCGCGGAGCGATGCTGCCGCGGCACGAGCGTCGCCAGCGTCGCCGCCACCTCGGTGTTGAAGCGCTCCTCAACGATCTTGGCGAGGGCGATCTCCCGCAAGCGGTCGTCGGGAATCCGCTCGGCCGCCTGCTCCCACTGCCGCAGGCCGTGCTGCACGCGGGGAAGGACCGTCGGCCAGAAGCGGAGATTGGCACGCGCCATCGCGGCGATAGCCCGGGCCTCGGCGGTCACGCTCGCGCTCCGCGGGCCTGGCGGCGGAAGGAGTAGTCCACGAGGATCCTTTCGAGGGCGGTGCGATCGAAGTCGGGCCACAGCTCCCTGCGAAAGACGAGCTCGGTGTTCGCCGCCTGCCAGAGCAGGTAGTTCGAGAGCCGCTGCTCCCCGCCGGTGCGGATGATGATCTCCGGGTCGTGGAGGTCGGGCGCGTAGAGGTGCGCGCGGAACTCCCCCTCCGTGGCTCCGGCGAACGAGCGGGCGGCGTCGACGATCTCCGCCCGGCCGCCGTAGTTGAGGGGGATGACCAAGGTGATGCGCTCGTTGTCGCGGGTCAGGTCCTCGGCCCAATCCATGCA
>JBQCEW010000262.1:0-7111 GCA_051959815.1 Solirubrobacterales bacterium | reverse complement strand
AAGGACCAGCGTCAGCGGCCCAGCCTCGGCACGGGCCGGCACCGCGAACAAGGCCGCGAACAGGATCAGGCTCATAAGGATCTTCAACTTCTTCATCAGTCCCCTGGCGGGTCTCGATGACCCTCCCATAAGAACAATCGGTTTCGCCGGACGTTGCGGGCTGCTCGGCTCGCGCTGTCGGAAATGAGGTATCTAGAGGTCGACCGAGCGGCCGGTCTCGAAGCCCTCGAGGGCGAGGATCTTCTCGATCGTCTCCTGGCGCACGGGGGCGTCGGTGGTCAGCGCCATCACCGCGCGCTCGCCCTTGCTTTCGGCACCGACGGCAGCGGAGACGATGTTGACCCCCTCCTCGCCAAAGAGGGTTCCAACCCGGCCGATCATCCCCGGCCGGTCGGCGTAGCGGAAGACGGTGATGTGCTCGGCGAAGGGCAGGTAGAAGCTCTCGCCCCAGGCGGAGACTAGATAGGGCTCGTTGCGCGGGCCGACGCTGGTGCCGGCCACCTCGACCTCGCCGTCGGCGGTCTGCACCCGGACCCGGACCAGCTCGGTGAAGTCCTCGGCGCTGGCGTCGGTCGTCTCGGAGAGCTCGATCCCCCGCTCCTCGGCCATCTGCGGCGCATTGACGAGGTTGACGGGCTCCTCGGTGTGGCCGGAGAGGATGCCGGCGAGGACGGCGATGCCCAGCAGTCGCGTCTCGTGCGCAGCAATCCGGCCCCGGAATTCGGCGCTGACTCGCTCGACCGAGCCGTTGCCGAGGCCCTGGGCGAGGCGGCCAAGCTTTTCGCAGAGCGGGACAAAGGGCGCAAGCGCCTCCATCGCCTCCGGCCGCACGGCGGCGATATTGACCGCGTTGGTGACAACGCCACCGGTCAGCGCCGCGGTCACCTGCTCAGCGGTGACGACACCGGCGCGGTCCTGAGCCTCGGCCGTTGAGGCACCCAGGTGCGGGGTGACGACGACGTCACCGCGGGAAAAGATCGGATGCTCGGTGAAGGGCTCATCCGGGAAGACGTCGAGAGCGGCACCGGCGAGCTTGCCGGACTCCAGTCCCTCCACCAGCGCGTCGAGCTCGACCAGCTCGCCGCGAGCGCAGTTGACGAGGCGAGCGCCGTCCTTCATCTGCGCGATCGTCCCGGCGTTGATCATCCCGATCGTCTCCGGCGTCTTCGGCGTGTGCAGGGTCACCAGATCGGCCTGGCCCAGCAGATCCTCAAGCTTGTCAACGCCCTCGACACCGAGCTCCCGGAAGCGCTCGGCGGAGACGAACTTGTCGAAGGCGACGACGTCCATGTCGAAGCTCTGGGCGCGCTTGGCGACGAGCTGGCCGATGCGACCGAAGCCGATCACGCCGAGCGTCTTGCCGTAGAGCTCGGAGCCCTTGAACTTGGCGCGGTCCCAGCGGCCGGCAACGAGCGATTCGTGGGCCTGGGGCACGTTGCGGAAGAGCGCCAGCGCTAGCGCCAAAGTGTGCTCGGCGGCGGCAACCGAGTTCGATTCCGGCGCGTTGGCGACGATGATTCCGCGGCGGGTCGCGGCCGGGATGTCGACGTTGTCGACGCCGGTGCCGGCGCGGCCGATCACTTTCAGGTTGTCGGCGAGCTCGATCAGCTCCGGCGTCATCTTCGTCGCCGAGCGGATCAGGATCGCGTCGTAGGCGCCGATCTGCTCGCGCAGCTCCTCGTCGGACATCTCCAGCCCGAGGTCGACGTCGAACTGCGAGCGCAGCAACTCGACGCCGGAGTCGGCGATCTTCTCCTTGACCAGGACCTTCACGAGGCAACCCCGTCCACGTTCTCGACGACCCAGTCGATGCAGGCGGTGAGCGCCTCGACGTCGTCAGGGTCGATGGCGGGGAACATTCCGATCCGCAACTGGTTGCGGCCGAGCTTGCGGTAGGGCTCGACGTCGACGATCCCGTTGGCGCGCAGCGCCTTCGCCAGCGCGGCGGCGTCGACGGAGTCGTCGAAATCGATCGTCCCGACGACCAGCGAGCGTTTCGCCGAGTCGGCGACGAAGGGGGTTGCGAACTCACTGCGCTCGGCCCAGCCGTAGAGGCGACCGGAGGAATCCGAGGTGCGCTCGACACAGCCGGCGAGGCCGCCGAGCCCCAACATCCACTGGACCTGGTCGTTCAGCAGCAGCAGGGTCGCCAGTGCGGGCGTGTTGTAGGTCTGCTCCTTGCGCGAGTTGTCGAGCGCGGTCTGCAGCGAGAGGAAGGCGGGCTGCCAGCGGTCGCCGGCGCCGTCGAGCTCTTCGATCCGGGCGATCGCGTTCGGGCTGAGGGCGGCGAGCCAGAGGCCGCCGTCGGCGGCGAAACCCTTCTGCGGAGCGAAGTAGTAGGCGTCGCACTGCTCGAGATCGACCGGGAGGCCGCCGGCGCCGGAGGTGGCGTCGATCAGGACCAGGGACTCGGCCGCGCCCTCGGGACGCTGGACCGGAACCATGACGCCGGTCGAGGTCTCGTTATGGGCCCAGCCGATCGCGTCGGCGGCGGGGTCGCAGGTCGGCTCGGGCGCGTCGCCGGGCTCGGCCTCGACGACGATCGGGTCCTGGAGGAAGGGCGCTGCGGCCGTCGACTTGGCGAACTTCTGCGAGAACTCGCCGTAGGTGAGGTGCAGCGAGCGCTCGCGCACGAGCCAGGCCGTCGCCGCCTCCCAGAAGGCGGTGGTGCCGCCGTTGCCGAGGGCGATCTCGTAGCCGTCGGGCAGCGAGAAGAGCTCCCCCAGCCCGGTCCGCACCTCCCGCACCAGGTCGCGCACCGGCGCCTGGCGGTGCGAGGTCCCCATCAGGTCGGAGCGCTCGGCGAGGTGCGCCAGCGCCTCCGGGCGGACCTTCGAGGGTCCGCAGCCGAAGCGGCCGTCGGCGGGCTTGATCTCGGCGGGAATCTGCAGGGTCGTCTCGGGTGCCATCCGGCTCGACAAGTTATCGACCGCAGGCCGTGACTGCCGCCGAGCCCCGGGTTAGGCTCGCCAGTGCGGTTTCCGTACGTCCTTCACGAGGGGAGAGCGATGTATCCAGTCAGCTACGAAGCCGATTTCGAGCCAGCTCCCAACCGCTGGACCACCTTCTTCCGGCCGATCCTGGCGATCCCGTGGCTCATCGTCGCGATGTTCTGGGGAATTCTGTTCCTCTTCACCCACTTCTTCGCCTGGGTGGCGATCATCATTCTCGGGCGCTACCCGGAGTGGCTCTACGAGTTCAACTCCGGCGTCGTCAGGTTCGGAGTCCGGACCTTCGCCTGGGTCTACCTGCAGACCGACGAGTGGCCCCCGTTTGGCCTCTCCGAGGATCCGAGCTATCCGATCCGGGTCAACATCGCCCCCCGGGCAGAGCGCCAGAGTCGCCTCAAGGCTTTGTTCCGCCTGATCCTGGCGCTGCCGATGCTGATCGTCTCCTACGCGGTCAACTACATGCACCTCTGGGTGGCGGTGATCTCCTGGCTGACGATCGTCTTCCGCGGCTACCAGCCAGAGGGGGTCAACAACGCCCTGACCTTCGTCAACGGCTTCTACGCCCGCCTCTACGGCTACATCGCCCTGTTGACCGACGAGTACCCGCCGATCGGCCTCGACCGCCCCGGAGCGGTGACGGCATGAGCGAGGTGACCAAAGGCGAGGGCTACGCCGTCTCCAGCCTCGACGACCTCGGCGAGGGCTGGGGCTTCCGCAAGGTTCGCAAGGAGCTGGGAGTCACCGCCTTCGGTGTCAACGCGATCGTGATGCCGCCCGGATACGAGTCCGGGCGGCACTACCACGAGGAACAAGAGGAGCTCTACTTCGTCCACCAAGGCCGCCTCGAGATCAACCTCGACGGCACCAAGTACGAGCTGGGCCCTGGCGGCCTCGCCTGGGTCGAGGGCAAAGTAGTCCGCAGCCTCAAAAACCTCAGCGACTCCGAAGACGCGATCTACGTCTGCGTCGGCGGCAAAGACGGCTACGTAGGCCGCGACGGCCGCCTCCCCGAGGGCGAGACGGACCCAAGAGGCCCGATCAAAGGCTGAGTCCTAGAGAGCTGCGGGACAAGCGCACCCGCCGTCTCTCAAATCGCGTGGTTCCTTTGTCGTCTATATCCGGACAAAGGAACCACAACTTCGAGCTGGAGTGAGATTCAGCGATCCTGTGGTTCCTTTGTAGTGCGGCAACCGACAAAGGAACCACAACTTGCTCTCGTCCCTCCGCGTCTGCCGGAGCTCGATCGTAGGAGGGTGCCGGTGTCCCTCGGAGGAATGTTCGGCGACATGCAATCTGGTTCTTGCGCGGGCGCAGCCCGCGCTGGCTGATTGCAGCTAAGCCGCGAAGCGGCGTGCTGCGCAATTTCGGAGGAGGCATGTCCGCCCCCTCCACCGCTGCGCTTCGTCCCTAGGCGTTACTTGCCGATACCGACGATCAGCTTCGCGGTCGCCAGCCCGCCGGATGCTTCGGAGCCGAGCGCCGCGTAAGTGATCTTTTCCAGGTAGGGCTTGGCTTCCTGGAAGCCTTCTTCTTCGTCAGGCGAAATCAGTGCGGAGGCCAGCCTCAGCGCCGCCGGCCCGTTGACGAAGGCGGCGATCGGGGTGCTGCCGAGGGCGTCGGTCGCTTCCTTGTAGGCGGGCAGGTCGGAGAGGGTCTGGCCCGATTCCTGGAAGCTCGCCAGCGTCGGGGCGAGGCCGTAGCCGATCGCGATCCGGCTGCCCTTGGCGACGACGACGACCGGCTGGCGGCCGAATTCGGCGCTGCGGATCGAGAAACCGCTCGCCCCTTCGGTGATCTTGGTGATCCCCGGCGTGCCGGTGGAGCGGAGGAAGAGGCCGAGATTGCCGACGGTGTTCTTGGCCTGGGTGGCGTTGTCGGTGGTCAGAATCAGGGCTCCGCCCAAAGTGCTTTCGCTGTTGCCGGTGACGTAGGCGCCGACGTCGCCGATCGAGTTGGCGATCGATTCGAGGTCGATGCCCGACTGCTTCAGCGCCTTCTTCAGCTTGTGCGGCGGCACCTGGCCGGGGATGCCCTGTTCGTCGATCTGGTCGATCCCTTCGTTGAAGCGCTTGCCGAATTCAGCCGAGGCGAAGGCGGCATCCGCGGTGCCGGGCAGCGAGCCGAGCAGTTCGGAGGCATCGCCCGAGGGCGGGTTGTCACCGCTGAGGTCGGTGCTGAAGTCGATCTCGGCGTAGCCGGAGCCGGGCACGAGGCTCGCGACGGCGGTCGCTTCTTCCGGTTCGATCCCGAGGGCGTCGAGGAAGATCTGCGTTTCGGAGTCGATCCCCTTGCCGGCTTCCTTGATCAGGCGGCCGATGTCGACGAAGACGTCGGCCGCGCTTTCGCTGGGAATGTCGCCGGTGGCGCTGGTGAAAGTGTCCTGGCCGGCGAGGTTTTCGCCTTTGGAGGCATCGACCATCGACTTGAAGATCGCTTCGTCTTCGGCGGCGACGACGAGTTCGTCGAAGACGCCAATCGCCGAGCCGTCCTTCCCGACCTTGAAGTCAACGCCTTCGTAGGAGCCCTCCTTGCGTTCTTCACCTCGCGCTTCCGCCTGCTTGTCGATGAAGGCGCGGGCTTCGTCTTCGTCGGTGACCTGGATCGCGGCGCCATAGCCTTCGAAGTTTTCCCCTCCGTATTCCCGCAGGAAGAGTCCACCTTTTTCGCCGAGCCAAGGCTTGACTTCCTTTTCGAAGTCATATTCCTCGCCTTCTCCGGCGGCAGACTTTTCAAGATTTTCGACAATCATCTCACCGAGGTTGTCGATGCCGGCGATTTCCTTCGCCAGCGTCTCGATGTTCTTCTTCGTTTCTCCTTCCGGCTGCAACGTGGCAGACACGTAGAGGGGGACGCCGGGGGGCATAACCGAAGCCGGATCGGCACCACCGCTGCTGCTGCCGCCACCGCCGCAGCCGGCGACGAGGAGGGCCGCTAGGGCCGCGAAAAGCGCAAAGAGGACGAGGCGGGACTTCACGAAGGCGGGCATCCTAGCGCCCCCTTTGGACAACTTCACTCGACCGTGACGGTCTTGGCCAGGTTGCGGGGCTGGTCGACGTTGAGGCCGCGGTTGCGGGCGATGTCGTAGGCCAATAGCTGCAGCGGCAGGACGGCGACGATCGGCTGCAGGATCCAGTCGGTGGCCGCCACCTCGACGATCTCGTCGGCGACCTCGGCCACCCGCTCGTCCCCGGCGGTGGCGACCGCGATCGTCTGCGCCCCCCGCGCCCGCACCTCCTCGACGTTGGAGAGGACCTTGTCCAACACCGGGCTCTCGGTGGCGATGCAGACGACCGGCGTCGACTCGTCGAGGAGCGCGATCGGGCCGTGCTTCATCTCCCCAGCGGCGTAGGCATCGGTGGGGATGTAGCTGATCTCCTTCAGCTTTAGCGCCCCCTCGAGGCAGACCGGCAGGCCGATGTGGCGGCCGAGGTAGAGGAAGAAGTTCTCCTTGCCGTGGGCGGCGGCGATCGCCGCCATCGCCTCCTTGGTCCCCTCCAGCGTCTCCCCCATCTTCGACGGCAGCGCCTTCATCTCCGCCACCAGCTCGGCCAGCCGCTCCGGCGACAGCGTCCCCCGCAGCTCGGCCAGCCGCAACCCCAGCAGGTACATCGCCGCCACCTGAGCGACGAAGGTCTTGGTCGCGGCGACGCTGACCTCCATCCCGGCGCGGATGTAGAGGACGGCATCGGCGTCACGGGTGGCCTGGCTGCCCATGATGTTGGTGATCGCCAGGACCTTGGCGCCGGCCTCGCGCGCGAGCCGCATCGCCGCCAGCGTGTCGGCGGTCTCCCCCGATTGGGTCATCCCGATCACCAGGTCCCCGGGGCCGACGACCGGGTTGCGGTAGCGGTACTCGGAGGCGATGTCCATCTCCACCGGCACCCGCGCTCACTCCTCGATCGCGTAGCGGCCGACCAAGCCGGCGTGGTAGCTGGTGCCGCAGGCGACGATCACGATCCGGCCGACGTCGCGCAGGAAGTCGTCGGAGAGGTCGACGTCCCAGAGGTCGACCCCTTCGGTTCCCGGCAGGCGGTCGGTGATCGTCTCAGCCACTGCATCGGGCTGTTCGTGGATCTCCTTCAGCATGAAGGTCTCGTAGCCGGCCTTCTCGGCGGCGTCGGCGTCCCAGGTGATCTCTTCGGTTCCGCGCTCGACGGGGT
>JBQCEW010000261.1:0-16163 GCA_051959815.1 Solirubrobacterales bacterium | reverse complement strand
GTCAGTGGCGAAACCTTTACAAGGGGTCCGGTTGAAGATGAAGTGGCAGGCCAAGGATTGTGCGGCGTGCGCTATCAGCCGGAGCATGAAGATCGGCGGCCACAGGACGCTCGTTTCCCCGCCGGTGGACCTTCACTCGGTCCTATCCCTCTCGATCATGTTGCCGTCCGTGCAAAGCGAACGCTACCTATACCTTCGCTCAGTCATACACCGCCGATTTCGGTGACGTTTCATCGGCCTCGGACCTAAAGAACCCCAGCTGCACAAACTAGCTGCCACCTCAGAGCTGCGTCAGCATTAACCGACTGTGCCGCGATCTGCGTAAAGCCACATCTTTCCACTCTGTTCCTGCCACCAGATGGAATGAGGGGTAAAACCGAACTCAACCGATGAGGCCGGAATGAGTTTGCTCCACATCTCGAAGTAAATGCGCTCGGAGGAGGCGAGGGGGCCGAGTTCGAAGAAGACCGGCACTCGTTTATTCCGTGCGGGGACGGTCACGGCTGCGTTTCCGAGGGTGGCGAGCTGGTTGCCCTCTTCATCCGTAAGGACGGCGCTTGAGATGTTGAGCGCGAGAAAGGTGTCCGGACCGTGCCGAACCAGAGCGCTATAGCTAGAGCTGACCGGAGACTCCGCGTTTTCACTGAAGCCGAGGTGGACGATCGAGGTGCCGGGCTGTGACTTCGTGGTGGACTGCCAGACGCGCAGCACCGCGCCGCTGGCGCCCGTCTTGGGGCTCTGAACCAAGCCGCTAACCCAGAGCCTGTCGTTGCGACCCAAGACAAGGTCTCGAGTCCATTTATTCGTGCCATCGAGGTCTTTCAGCCACAAGCCGTGAAGCGACGTCTTCGGGGGAGCCGGTCGCAACGGCGCAGACGTGCGAGATCCATGTGGCCACAACCACACGCCAAGAGTCGCCGCCGCAGTGACCAGCGTGCCGGCCGCCACTAAGACCGGGAGGGCGAGCCGGCGGACTTTGAGGCGCTCAAACGTTCCCTTCTTTGGAAGGGCCTCTACAAGATACGACGGGAACGATTCGGCCACGCCGTTCTTCAGCTCGACCGTGTAGTGATACACCCCACCGTTGACCTCGACTGCCGTGACCTGCCCAGTGTCCCAGTGTTTGCCGCGGCGAACCTTGACACTCGCCTGGACACGAAGAGATTTGACCTTCCGCGGTTTCCTGCCCAAGGAAATTGATTCTACCTGCTAAATGAGATATTTGTCCCGTCAGGCGGAGCCTCCAAGGTCACCACGTCCCTGCTTCAGGGTTCAAGCAAGTCTTCAGCACAAAGGCTGTAAAGAAATTCAGACTCTCCGTAGGAGAGCGAACATTCAAACTCTCGTCCAAGGTCTTGCTGAGGTTCCGGGGCAGATTCCTTCACTTCACTGCCGCTCGTTTCGACCGCACTTTCTTCCCCCGTCGGAGTGCTTATCTTGAATTCCACTTGTTCTTCCGGCTCGTCGATCAGCTTCTCGACAGCCTTCTTACAGGCTGGCTCAGTGGCTACGGCGGCCGATCCACCTGTGCAGGCAGAGCAGGGCGGCGTCGAAATCGACCGAGCGCATGTTGTCCATATGTGACAAAGGCGCCCGGCATCGCTAACTGTCCCCCCTCTCCAGCAATCGCCGCACCTGCTCTCGTCCCTCAACGATGTAGCGGTGGGCCTTCGCCGCGCTCCAGCCGCGCAGCTCGCGGATCTCGGCGCGGCTGCATCCAAGGCCGAGGAGGATCAGCACCGTGCGCTCGTCGGGCTTCAGGTTCTCGATCAGCTCGACCACCTGGGCGGTCTCCTCGGCGCGCGCGATCGAACTCCGACTTACGGACGGTTCCCGGGGGAATGAAACCTTGGAGACGGTCCCGGCCAGGCACGAAATCCGCCCTAAACAGCTGTCCGCGTCGGGCCCGACCTAGTCGAGAACTGCGATCTCGCAGTTGATGCCGCTCGCACGCTTTATCCGTCCATCGGCGGTCAGCAGCACCGTGTCGAGCGCCTCGGCGAGGGCGACGTAGGAGGCGTCGTAAGCGCTGAGGTTGTCGCGTAACTCCCAGACTCGGGCGAGCAGCGGCAGATGCGGGACGCGCCGGAGGGGAAGCGCGGCGAGGTCCGTAAGCGCCTGCGCCGACCGGCGCTCATCGAGCCTCCTCGCCCTCGCCGCCCGGCGCAGGGTCGAGACGACCTCCAAGTCGATCAGCTCCGGCGCTGCGAGCTGCTCGCCGCGGAGGCGCTCGCGGGCACGGTCGCCGTCGCGATCGTCGTCGGCGAGGGCGGGTGCGAGGACGGATGCGTCGACGACGATCACGCCGCGCGCTGGCGATCTGCGCGGAGGCTCTCGGTAGCGAAGTCGAAGCCGAGCGAGCCGCCAGCGCGACCACCCGCTCGATCCAAAACCTCTTCCAGGGTCTCAGCCTGGGCCGCCTGGGTCAGCTGGGCCAGCAGGTACTCCTGCAGCGATTGCCCTGAGGCGGCGGCTCGCTCGCGCAGGATCCGGTGCACATCGGGCGGGACGTTCTTGATCTGGACGCTCGGCATGGTGAAACCTCCTGAAGTCAGTGTAGCGCCACTTTGGCGCCAACACAGGCATTTTGGCGTGAGGGGGTGCGGAGGAGGAGCGACGATTTCACGCCGTGGCCCCTCCTAGAGCTATGCCTTGGAGGTCAGGCGAGTCGAGCGGGGCAGCTAGGACTCGAACCTAGAATCTTCGGTTTTGGAGACCGACGCCTTAGCCAGTTTGGCCACTGCCCCATAGGGGAAAAGTAGCGGCTCGCAAGCCTTGAGCGTCGGCTTCTAGCTGTTGCCGCCAGATGCTTCTTTGCAAGCCGAGGTCGAGCGCTCGATGAGGAACTTGTCGAGCTGCTCCCTGGCGCGCTCGAGCTCTCCAGGAAGAACGTGGGTGTAGCGCTGCAACGTTATCCGCGCAGCGCCTGCCTGGAACTCCGGCGTCCGGTGGCCCATGATCTGCGAAGCGACCTTCGGGGTGACGCCAGCGTGGTCGAGCCAGGTCGCGGCCGGGTGCCGGCACTGCTGGAAGCCGATCGGCTCCTTCCCGAGAGCGAGCCAGCGGTCGCGGATCCGCTCGCCGACGCGCTCGATGGACAGCTTGCCCTTGCCGCGCTTACGAGGCGGCTCCACCACCGCGCCCTCGGTGGGCTGCCCCTGAGCCAGCCACTCTTCCCGTAGAAGCTTCCAGAGCGGGGCGACCAGGGGGACGACCCGACGAGAAGAGTCTGATTTCCGGGCGCTCGGGTCCACCGCAAGTTCCATCGCTCCACGCTCGAGATCGACGTCAGGCCAGGCGAGATGCTTGATCTCCTGGCGCCGCGCGGTGCCATAGGCGGCAAGCGCATGCGGGATCGAATCGCGCAGCGCCTCGCGGGGAGAGCGCGTCTTGCCCATTTCTTTTTCTTCGGGAGTAGGAAGGCGAAGCGCCTGCAGCAGCTCGGCGAACTCGGCAGGCTGAGCAATCCTCTCGCGGCTCTCGCTCGACTCGTTCAAGGCAGGGAGGCGGACTCGCTGGGCGGGATCGGGGCCGGTGAGTTCGCGCAGCTGCCCGTAGGCATACATCGAGCGGATCGCGTTGACGATCGAGCGCACCCGCGAGCCGGAGAGCTTCTTGCCCTTCCTGTCGACGAGGATCTGGATCTGCCCGTTTCGGACCTTGTCGGCCTTGCGGCGAAGAAGATCCTCGGGCAGGTGATCGAGGCTCTGGCGCAGGTCTTCGGCAGAGCGCGGCTTGTAGGGGCGACCGCGCTTGTTGAGGGCGACGCCCTCCTCGACGTCGGTGAGGAAGCGATCGCGAAGCTCGCGGAGCGTCAGGCCGGGGCCGTTCGGCAGCTCGCCGCACTCCACTTGTTTCTGAAGCTTCCAGCGGGCTTCCCTGGCCGCCCTGGCGCTCGAGAGCCGCTCGGTTTTCCGCGTGCGCCCCTTCTCTCGATCCCAAGCGCTGCCCCAGTACTTGCCTTTGCAGTTGCATTTGCTGCGATCGGTCTCGGCGATACAGCCCTCCTGATGGCGCTTGAAGACGCCCTGGAAGCGAGTCTTGGTGTCGATGCCGGGCATCAGTCACTCACCTCCTCGCAAGCACCGGAGCAGATGCCTCGGCCTCGATCCAGCGCTCGAGATCGGCCAGTCGGTAGAGCCGCAGCTGCCCGGAATACACGCATGGAAGGTGAGGCTGGACGTGGCGCTGAAAGTGACTCAAGCTGACGCCGAGTGCCCGCGCTGCTTCCTTGCGGGTGAGTAGAAGGCGGAGCGCCATCAGTGCCCCTCCCCTTGCCCACAGGGGTCTCCGCCGGACCGGCGGCTTGAGATTCTTATGAGCGTCTGCATCGGGATTCCCGAAGCGACAAGCCCGCGCCCGGCCGAGGCCATGGCGCAGCTCGCAGGCCGGCCCACCACGGGTATCCGTTGGGCGACTGCGTCGGGGAGGGCGCGGGAAAATCGCGAAGGGAATCCCGATGCGAGAGCCGCAACCCGCGCACATACAGCGCCTACATCGAAGTGCCCTGGATCCGGCCGCGCCCTCATACAAACCGGAAATGGCCTACATCGCGTTTTCGCCCCGGCAGCTCGCGAAGGCAGAGAAGGTGCGGTACCGGCTCAGAGCTCGGATCCGCGCGCCTCGCTCCGGCCTGCCCGGGCAGTCAGGAAGCTAGGCGGCGACCGCCCCGGGATCCTGTTTGAGCGTACGACGGGTCTCTAACCCGCGACCTCACGCCTTCTCGAACCAACTAAACCTGTCTTCTTCCGATAAGGGATTACGGAGCCACTCGGCTACGCCCATCTAGACTCATCAGTCTGGTAGCGACTCACCCGCAGCTGCTCCCACAGGTATCCCGCGGCCATTCGCGCCGGCGAGAGGGGACCAGAGCCACCGCGAGAGGCGGGCAAAACGTGGCTGGTGCGCCTCGCCGAACTCAACAGGCGCCGGGATGCCTCGGGTCTGCAGCTCGTCGGCCCGCCGGAGGGTAAGAATGTCACGCGAAAGCGAACCGCGAACCTGAGGAGCAGTCTCAACGCAGTTGAGCCTGTACATCTTCGCGACGTTGATAACGATTACGCAGACGGCAAATATCGCCTCGTCGTGGGCCACTCCGGTCAATAGAAGCACTCCGATCGTGAGCATCGCCAGGCTGTAGCCGCCCATTAGGACCCACCACTCCTTGAAGACATCCGTGATGAACCTGTCCCCGACCGCACGGCGGGTGGAGAAACGCCAACCGACGCGGTTGCCTTTGATCGCAATCCGCAGGGCCAAGAAGTTGTTGACGACGACGAGCATGGTGCCGATTCCAGAGCAGAGCGGCCAAGCGTACGGCGCGTAGACGATCGCCCACATGATCGGGAAGACGAGCCCGAGGGAGGTAGCGCGCATCGCGAACTCTGAGAGGTTGCCGATCCGAACCCGCAGGCGCTTCGGAGAAAGAGTCGAAAAATTGTTTATGTAGTAGGTGACCGCGGTAAGGCTGAAGGTGAGCGCCACCAGCCGACCTGGCAGGTTTCCCCAGAAATCGCCGACCTGGAAATGCGCGTCCATCGCTTCGGCTAGCTGGGTGACCCAAGGCTCGACAGGGCTCCAGCCAATATCGGCGAGCGTGTAGAAGGTGAAGGCGCTGAGGGTAACCGCCCAGCAGGTCATCGCCACCACCGCCCAACGAGCCAGCGCGGGGAAATCGGCGTAGGCGTCGTCGACTGGCTCCTGCACCTGATTTGCGACGTCGAAGATGTTTCTCAGCTGAGGATTGTTGACGATCTTCAAAAGGCCGAAACCACGCAGGAGCCCAAAGCCCCGTGCTGTGGTCCGCTTCTCGTAAATCTCCAGCACCTCGGTCTCTTGCAGAATCAGCTTGCGGAGGTAGTCGTAGGGGTCAGAGGCCGCCTTGCTTCCCCCCATCAGCGCAAGCCGCTGCGAGGGCGCGTCATCGATCAACTCTTCGATCGCCCGAGCCAGCCCCGGCGCGCCGTCCCAGGGCCGATCGCCCTGCCAAAGTCGGTCGAGCTCGCTTGCGAGCCCCTCCCGCTGCATTCGTCGCTTCGCGGCAGCCTCGAGCAGGATCACTCCGAGGGAGTAGGCATCGCAGCGCCAATCGTCGATCGAGGGATCGTCGAGCAGCTCGGGGGCGACGTACAGCGATGCGCGCCGGAATGCCGATGAGGTGCCCACCCGCTCGCTGATCGCGAAGTTGTGGCCGAAGTCGATCAGAGCGATTCGGACCGGCTCGCCAGGGTCGCTGACCACGATGATGTTGGAGGGGGAGAGGTCGAGGTGGTGGCGGTTGCCATGTGCGATCAGATCGCTCAGCTTCGCGCAGATCGCAAGACCAACTTCGCGGATGAAGTTGATGTCCTCCTCGGTCAGCGCCCTCTCCAAGGTCTGCTGCTCAAGAGAGCAGTCGTCTGGAACCACCCGGGATTCGAGTACGTCCGCCAGCGTCGGCCCCTCGACAAAGGCCATCGCGATCGTCAGCGGGGTTGAGTTGTAGACGAAGGGAACACCATCCAGTTCGAGGAAGTGCTCGTCTTTGTATGCCTCGGTGCTTTCGGTGATTGCCCGCACCTTGTGGTAGCGGGGAAGCAGGCACTTGAGGGCGACAAGCTGAGGGCGATCGATCTCACGCTGCGCTCGCGTCGGGCAGCGAAGGATCAGCGAGGTGGTTCCAACCCGGTGGAGCTCCGCTGCCTGCAGGTCGTAATCGTCGTTCAGCTCGTAGAACGCTCTGAAGGAGTCCTTGGTCGGAGCCTCTGCGAAGAGTGAGCGTGCCTCCTCCAGCAACCCCGTGTCGGGCTCGGAGCTCAGGGCATAGGCAAGTGCCTTACTCAGACACAAATAGAGACCGAGCGGTCCCCGGAGTTCTCCATCCTCTTCACCTAACCGCTGATGGATCTCTGCCAGGCGGACGCTGACCTGAGGGTCGACATAGTCGTCGTCTACGAGCGGTTCCCTGACCGCGGCCAGCAGCCGACCTTCAGGACTGCCCGGGTCGTCCTCTCCTTGTGGAGTCGAGCAATAGGTCTGGATTTCGAGGATCGCCTGTGCGGGGTCGTCGCTGAGTTCGTAGAGGAGCGCCATTTCTCAATCTGCCCCTCCGAACACCTGTGCAAGATCTGGCGCGGTGCCGGTGAGCACCTCGTACGCGGCCGCAGCCCCCGCTGCCGCTCCTCTCCGAAGCACTTCGGGGTTTTGCTCGAGCTGACCGACGAGCTCGGCCTCGGAGGCCAACTGAACAGCGAGTGCCCCCCCCCCCCGCAGATTTCGCCAGCAGCAGCTCAAACTGCTAGAGCTCCTCGGCGTAGCGGGCGGCGCGCATCGCGTAGGCATTGCCAAGTCCTGCCTGCAGTCTGTTCATCATCGGAAAGGCGACATGGCGCTGCAGGTGCCCGGGGTAACGGCGCACCTTGCCGAGAGGTCGGGTCAGCAAGACCAGAAGATGGGTGGCACCGAGATCGAGAGCCGCTTTGAGCGGGATTGCCTCGGTCAAGGATCCGTCGATGTAGTCCCGCCCCCGAAGGGATACGGGTTTCCCGGCGACAAGCGGGATGCGCGCAGAAGCGCGGAGTGCCGCCATCAGCTCATCCTCGTCGTGGAAATCGCCGAGAACCTCGGGCACATACTCGGGCACTCGGGTGGCCACTGCATAAAACGGAACTTCCGAGCTGAGGATGCGACTGCGATCGAGAACCTTGTGATTGACCATCAGCTCGTCGATTAGGTAGTCGAGGGCCACAATCGGGCTACCACGAAGGGCCCGTCGGTAGTCGAGCCACTCGCGGCCAGTGAGGTCTTCGTAGTAGATGCTCGTGCCCATGTGGGTCTGACCGGCGATGAAAAAGGCGCCGGCGAGCGCTCCCGCCGAAGTCCCGACGACAAAGTCGAAGGCGCTCTGCAGTCCGAGCTCGTCGAGTGCCGTCACCATTCCGCCCGAGACGACGCCCCGCATACCGCCCCCCTCGACAACCAAAGCGAGCTTGGCCTCATCGACTCGTGAAGCAGGGCTGGAGCCGTCGGCCAGACGACTGGCTAAGAGATCAAGGACTGGATGTCCTCCGATTAAAGGGGGTCTGAGTGAGGTCTTGCTCGGCATCTGGCGCGAGAGAGTAACCGAAGGATGTGGGAATGGTGAGCACTACCTTGTGCGAACAGCCGCCACGCTGCTCCAGTGCTCAGCAACTCCACGGTGGAAATCCCGGCGATCGCCCGCTAACGCTTGCGGAGGTGAACTGAATGACTCCCGTGTCGGTGATGAAAGCCCGACAACGCAATGTGATCGAGGACCGCTGCTATTTCCCGGCCCTTCGTTTCCGCTTCTCGCTCGATTAGAGCAGCGGTCGGACGGGGGGCAAGGATGCATGCTGCCGCAACGAGGAGCCCTACTGGGACTGGCCATAGGCGCTGCGCTATAGGCAGGAGTTCGAATAGGCCCATACCTCCAGGGTAGGGGCCTGTTCGGCGGTCTGTTGGTCTCAGCTTCGCCGTTTGGAGGCCGGTGCCTGATCCCGGACGCAGCTCTGCCGAACCCTCATTGCTATCGCCGGGGGAATGACAGGAGGAATCAGCCTCAGACCTCAACTGGAAAAGGCAAGCTCGGGCGGCTGTGCTAATCCATTAGCTCGCAGCTCTTTCCCTATCCATCCAGACTCGGCATCCAGGATGGAGCGCCACAGGGAAACAGCGTCCTCCCCACCGGGGCGAAGCGGAACGATCACCGACTCACGGATGTGCCATGCATCGGAGCGTCTAAGGAGCGCCGTGAACTCTCGTCGCTCGACGGTCTGCTCTGGGGCGGCCGGACGCATTAGGGCGGCGCCATCGGTGATGACCGCCCCGAATAGATGGTCGGCATCCTTGAGCTCATGCCGTAACAGCTCAGCGAGCTGCTCCCCTTTCTGGGCGAGGGACTGCTGCGACCATCGCGTCATATGCCAAAGGTGGTCGAGAGAGTCGATGAGCAACCACTGAGCGCCCGAACGCTTGGTTTGTTTGGCCTTGTCTGCGAGGCGCAAGCCCAGACGCTCACCATGGGAGACCGTTGGCATCTGAAAGCGGCTTCCGCCGCCCGGCCTCGCAGCTTTGACGGCGACAGTGACACCGTTGATCGTGAGCGGCGGGAGCGAGACACCCTGCGCGCATACCTGGGCGTACCGTCTCACCTCGTCAAGCCACATCACCGTCTCCTCATCGCCGAGGGGTGCATCGACGATGCCCTCGAAGTCAACGTAGAACTTCTCGCCGATCCGTCGCAGCTCGTCGCGTACATCGTCAAGCCAAGCCGATCCGTTCATCGTGCGGCGGTCGCGCAGCACAGCAAGCGCCTCAACGGCCAGATCGGTTCCGTCACCCCGGATCAGCAAGTCGGCCTTCGTCTCACCCCCGGGAAGCAGAGGCTCGAGCGCGACGTCAAGGCCAGCAGACCGGGCGAGCGCGCCCTGCCGCACTTGGAGGCGCAGCGAACCGAACCTTCCCTGATCCGTGCCCCGCTTGATCACCTTGCGAAGGACGGGGAGGCCCTCCACTCCCTTGAGACGCTCGAAAGCCAGCGCCAGGCTTATCGTCCCGCAAAGGCCAGCAAGAGCCCAAAAGCAACTGGCGATCTCCGCCGGCATTCCACCAGGCTCCCTCCATGCGGGAGGCCACCGGGGCCCAAGTTCAGCCTGCAAGCGTTCAAGAGACCAAAGCCCGGCCTCACGCGCTGCAATCGACCACGGCGTCATTTCGACCTGTTCGGCAAGCAAATCCCAGCTATACGAACTCAGGGTCGGAGCAGGGACCTCGGCTTGCTGCTCACCTTCGCGGCTAGACACGCTTCCACTCACGGCAGCCGGGGAATGACGACGTTTCTCCGTGGCAGGTCGTGAGCCATGGCAATCACATGATCCAGCACGCGCACGATCGGTATCCGCCGCTCGGTGCTGTAACTCTGCGCTCGCTCAACCCTTCGACGGAGGACCGGCCAAAACGCATCGGCCAATTCGACCCTCGATGCACCCCCCAGAAGCGGATCTAGGCCGCCCCGGCTTCTGCGGATCTCCGCGGGGGGAATGAAAGGTGCGAAAACCAGCCTTTCGCTGACTCTCGCTGACCTTGGTTGACTCTCCGGCCGAGGAGTAGCGGATATAGCTCGATCCTGCTCCTAGAGCTAAATTCCGCAATCCCAAGCCGAATAGCAGGTGGGGGTGACAAAAGACCGCAGTCGGATCCGCCCGGTTTGGAGACCGGTGCCTTACCAATTTGGCCATTGCCCCAGGCCCACTGATCGTATCGGCCGGAGTGCGGGCGGAGGGACTTGAACCCCCACGATCTTTCGATCACCAGGACCTAAACCTGGCGCGTCTGCCAAATTCCGCCACGCCCGCGTGGCTGGGCCGAGCGGCCCTTAACGCGCGGCCAATGCCGCCGCGTCGCTGACAGATTCTATGATCGACGCGTGGCGGTAGGAGAGGTCAGGCCCGGCTACGAACTGTGGCGGCCAAATCGCGAAAAGGCGAGCTCGGTCACGACCAAGTTCGTGGTCGTGCTGCTGCTGGCTGCGACGGCGGTGATCGCGGGGCTGGTGACGATCGGCGGCTGGTCGATCTTGAAGGGCGGCAGCGGGATGGGAATCGTCTGCGCGATCTACGCGATCCTCTACGCCTTCTTCGCCTTCCTGGTGGCGCGTTGGAACCGCGGCATCCTGCCGGTGGTGGCCGCGCTCTCGATGATCCTGGCGATCTTCTGCGCGGTCGGTGCCGAAAGCTGGTTCAACCGCGACCGTTCCGGCTTTGCAACCGCTGCACTCAACTCCTCGCTGATCGGCCTGCTGGTGATCATCCTCGGCCTGCTGCAGATCGTCCTCATCGCCGCCTCCCTCTACGCCTTCAACCAGGAGTGGCACGTCGAGGAGGAGCGGCCGATCGGCTCTGGCGAGGACTACGGCGCCGGCGCCTCGGGCTACCCGCAGCCTGCCTGATCCGCCTTTATCGTTCTGGCAGAGCCGGAGTGGCGGAATTGGCATACGCGATCGACTCAAAATCGATTGCCCTTGCGGGCTTGTGGGTTCGAATCCCACCTCCGGCATCGATCGAATCAACGGCGCCCTAGACTGGCGCCGTGAACGCGGCTAATGGGGAGTTGCTGTGGGAGCCGTCGGCCGAGCTGGTCGAGCGCTCGCGGCTGACCGAGTTCATGCGCTGGCTGCGGGCCGAGCGGGGGCTCGACTTCGGCGACTACCACCAGCTCTGGCAGTGGTCGGTCGATGATCTCGACGGTTTCTGGTCGGCGATCTGGGAGTTCTTCGACGTGCAGGCCGACGGCGACCCCTCCCCCGTGCTCGCCTCACGCGAGATGCCGGGGGCGGAGTGGTTCCCGAACGCCTCGCTCAACTACGCCGAGCACGTCTTCCGCGGCAAACGCGACGAGGAGGTGGCGATCCTCCACGCCTCCGAGCTGCGCGAGCTCGGCGAGCTGCGCTGGGGCGAGCTGCGCCAGCAGGTGGCGGCAACCGCGGCGGGCCTGCGCGCCCTCGGTGTCGAGCGCGGCGATCGCGTCGTCGCCTACATGCCGAACATCCCCGAGGCGATCGTCGCCTTCCTCGCCACCGCCTCGATCGGCGCCGTCTGGTCAAGCTGCTCGCCAGACTTCGGCCCCGCCAGCGTCGTCGACCGCTTCGCCCAGATCGAGCCCAAGGTCCTCTTCGCGGTCGACGGCTACCGCTACGGCGGCAAGGACTTCGACCGGGGCGAGGTGGTGGCGCGGCTGCAGGAGGCGATGCCGAGCCTCGAGCGCACGGTCGTCCTCCCCTACCTCGACCCCGCGCCCGACCTCTCGCCTCTGCGCGACGCGATCGCCTGGGACAAGCTGGCGCAGGAGGGCCACGGCGCCGAGCTCACTTTCGAGCGCGTGCCCTTCGATCACCCGCTCTGGGTCCTCTACTCCTCCGGCACCACCGGGCTGCCGAAGGCGATCGTCCAGCGCCAGGGCGGCATCCTCCTCGAGCACCTGAAGAAGCTCCACCTCCACGTCGACGCCCACCCCGGCGACCGCCTCTTCTGGTTCACGACGACCGGCTGGATGATGTGGAACTTCATCGTCTCCGGCTTGCTGACCGAGGCGGCGATCGTCCTCTACGACGGCAACCCCGGCCATCCGGACATGAACGTGCTCTGGGATCTCGCCGAGCGGGCCGGGATCACGATGTTCGGCACCAGCGCCGCCTACATCAGCGCCTGCATGAAGGCCGGGGTGGAGCCGGGGACCGGCCGCGACCTCAGTGCCCTGAAGGCGGTCGGCTCGACCGGCTCCCCCCTTTCCCCCGAGGGCTTCGACTGGATCTACAAGCACGTCGGCGCCGACACCTGGCTCTTCTCGACCAGCGGCGGCACCGACCTCTGCACCGCCTTCGTCGGTGGCGTCGCCACCCTCCCCGTCTACCGCGGCGAGCTGCAGGCGCGGGCGCTGGGCGCGGCGGTCGAGGCCTGGGACGAAGACGGGCGGCCGGTGGTCGAGAAGGTCGGCGAGCTGGTCGTGACCGAGCCGATGCCCTCGATGCCGCTCTACCTCTGGGGCGATGAGGACGGCAGCCGCTACCGCGAGAGCTACTTCGAGATGTTCCCCGGCACCTGGCGCCACGGCGACTGGCTTGAACTGACCCGGCGCGGGACGGCGGTCATCTACGGCCGCTCCGACTCGACGATCAACCGCGGCGGCATCCGCATGGGGACGAGCGAGATCTACCGCGCCGTGTTGGACATCGACGACGTCCTCGACGCGCTGGTCGTCGATGTGCCGCGACCCGGCACTGACGGCTGGATGCCGCTGTTCGTCGTCCTGCGCGAAGGGGCGGAGCTGGACGAGGAGCTGCCGCGGGAGATCGCCCGCCGCGTCCGCGAGCGCTGCTCGCCCCGACACGTTCCCGACGAGGTCTTCCAGATCGAGGAGGTGCCGCGCACCCTTAGCGGCAAGGTGCTGGAGGTGCCGGTAAAGCGGATCCTGATGGGGACCCCGCCGGAGAAGGCCGCCAGCCGCGACTCGCTCGCAAACCCGGCCGCGCTCGACTACTTCGTCGCGATGGCCAAGCGCCTCGCCGTCTGAGCGAGGATCTCCAGCACGTGCTCGGGTTCGTAGCGGACCTGCTCGTGCGTGAAGCGCAGCGGCGTCAGCCCGGCGGCGGTGTGCGTCTGATCGCGGAGCCGGTCCCGCGCCTGCTCGGCGGGCGTGCGGTGGTAGCGCAGACCGTCGGTCTCGACGACCAGCCCGAGGTCCGGCCAGTAGAAGTCGACTTCGAATTCGTTTACCCACTG
The DNA here is from genome assembly GCA_051959815.1 of Solirubrobacterales bacterium. Taxonomy (GTDB): domain Bacteria; phylum Actinomycetota; class Thermoleophilia; order Solirubrobacterales; family 70-9; genus VAYN01. The sequence goes on along the minus strand of JBQCEW010000261.1, from coordinate 2,889 downwards.
CCCGGTCAGCGGCACCGGTAGCCCCGCCTTGCGGGCGAGCGGTAAGAACCGCCGTTCCAGCTCCTCCTTGGTGAGCCGGAAGGTCCGTCGGTCGAGGATGAAGCGGAGCTTCGCGACGCCAGGCTCACCCCCACGAGCATCGAGCGCCTTCCGCAACCCCGGCGGATGCACGAGGTCGTATTTGTCCGCCTCATTGATCATCCGCTCCACCCCGCGCCGGTCGAGCCGGAGCGCCATGTCAATCAGGGTCTGGATGGGGGTGGTGACGGGGATCCCGTACTCGCGAGTCAGGTCGCGCCCCGTTAGAGAAGGTCGGCGGTGAATCCGAAGGCCAGAGTGGCGCCGACGAGAAAGGCTGGGTAAGGAGACCTCCACAACGCCCCGTTCCTCCCGGCCGATCCGCCAAAGCGCCGCCGCGCTGGAATGACTGAGCACCGCGCCATCGCCGCAGGCCAGAGCCGCCGCCATCCAGCGCCCATGCTGGGTGAGGGATGGGCGACCGACGGCATAGACGCCGGTGCGAACTCGGTGTAACCGTCCGGACTTCAAGCGCCGTTCGATTTCCCGGCGACTGAAGCCCAGATCGAGCAATTGCCGCCGCGTGAGCACGTCGTGCTGACGCCTCGCCAGCCCCCAAGCCGCCCGCGAACGCTCGCCCTTCCCGTCTCCCTCGAACGAGTGGTGAATCTTCCACCCCATACGGTGGAAAAGTCACCAGAGGTGCTTGATTCGCCCCCTTACCCAGCCTGTTTTTGGGGAATTTGGGGCGGTTAGACCATGCCCAGGCCGCCGCTGACGCCCAGGGTCTCGCCCGTCACGTAGCTCGCGTCGTCGCTCGCCAGGAACGCTGCCGCAGCTGCGACCTCATCCGGCTGGCCCAATCTGCCCATCTGGGTCGCGCTTTTCATCGTCTCGATGACTTTTTCGCCGATCTCGCCGAACTCCTTGGCGCCCATCAGGAGGGGGGTCTCGATCGGGCCGGGGGCGATGGCGTTGGCGGTGATGCCGTAGCGGGCGGCCTCGCGGGCGATCGCCTTGGTGAAACCGATCACGCCGGCCTTGGCGGCGCTGTAGGCGGCCGAGCCCTTGGAGCCGACGCGGCCCGCCTCGGAGGCGATGTTGACGATGCGGCCGTAGCCGCGCTCCTGCATCCCCGGCAGCGCGGCATGGGTGCAGTTCATGACCCCGCCGAGGTTGACGTCGAGCACCTGCCCCCACTGCTCTTGGGTCACATAGATAAAGAAGCCGAAGTTGTCCATCCCGGCGTTGTTGACGAGGATGTGGAGATCGCCCACCGCGCCGACGGCGGCGCGGGCGGCGTCGAGGTCGGTGACGTCGAGCTCGACTGCGTGGCCGGCGATCTCGCCTGCCACCTTCTCGGCACCCTCCACGTTGAGGTCGCCGACCCAGACCTCGGCGCCCTCCGCGGAGAGCCGCGCGGCAATCGCGGCGCCGATGCCGCTCGCGCCGCCGGTGACCAGCGCCTTCTTGCCCTCCAGCCTCATGCGCCGAGCAGCATAGACTGCGCGGCCTTGACCCCGGGCAGCGCACCGATCCCCATCATCGGCGGCACCGGCGCCCTTGGTGCTGGCCTGGCGAAGCGCTGGGCAAAAGCGGGCGTGCCGGTCGTGCTCGGCTCCCGCTCCGCTGAGCGGGCCGAGGAGGCGGCGGCGAAGATTCGCGAAGCCGTCCCGGACGCTGACGTGACCGGGCTGCAGAACGAGGAGGCAGCGACCAAGGGGGGGATCGTCTTCCTCACCGTCCCCTTCCGCGCCCAGTCGGAGAACCTCAACAACCTGCGCGAGGCGCTGCGGCCCGGTCAGCTCCTGGTCGATTGCACCGTTCCCCTTGCCGCTGCGGTCAGCGGCAAGGCGACGCGCTCGCTCGGCGTCTGGCAGGGGTCAGCCGCCCAGCAGGCGCAAGAGATGGTGCCCGAGGGCGTGACCGTCGTCGCCGCGATGCACACGCTCGCCGCGCCGGTCCTCGCGAACCTCGACGCCGAGCTCGGCGAGGACGTGCTCGTCTGCGGCGACAAGAAAGCCGACAAGGCACGCGTGGCACGGCTGGTCGAGCTGATCCCCGGCCTGCGCGCGGTCAACGCCGGCGCCCTGGAGATGGCGCGAATCGTCGAGCAGCTGACCCCGATGCTGATCTCGGTCAACACCCGCTACAAGACCCACGCCGGCATCCGCCTCACCGGGCTTCCGGACGCCGACCACTGGGCGTGAGAGCTCAGATTCGGGAGCTCCTTCGATGAGGGTCGCCCTTCTAGCCGGCGGCACCGGCGGCGCCAAACTCGCGGCCGGGATGCAGGAGGAGGTCGGCGCCGACCTCGCGGTGATCGCCAACACCGGCGACGACGTCGAGGCGCTCGGCGTCCACGTCTCGCCCGATCCCGACCTCGTCACCTACTGGCTCAGCGGCGAGATCGACGAGGAACGCGGCTGGGGGATCAAGGACGACGACTTCGTCGTCTTCAACCGCCTCAAGCAGCTCGGCGCCCCGAGCTGGTTCGGCCTCTCCGGCCGCGACCTCGCCGCCTGCCTCTACCGCCGCCAGTTCATCGATGAGGGCGGGCGGCCGACCGACGCGCAGGCGCCGATCGCCCGCGGCCACGGCGTCGAGGCGCGGGTGCTGCCGATGGCCGACACGCCGGTCCGCACGCAGGTGCTCACCCCCGGCGGCACGCGCGGGCTGCAGGAGTACCTGATCCTCGACGGGGGTCAGCCCGAAGTCCTCGGCGTGCAGCTGGAGGGGATCGAGGCGGCCGAGCCAACGCCGGAGGTCCTCGAAGCGCTGCGCGATGCCAACGTCATCGTCCTCGGCCCCTCGAACCCGGTGATCAGCATCGGCCCGATCCTCGCCGTGCCGGGCATCCGCGAGGCGATC
>JBQCEW010000260.1:0-3485 GCA_051959815.1 Solirubrobacterales bacterium | reverse complement strand
CTCCTCGCCGGCGCCGAGCCAGTGGGTCGCGAGTTCGTGGCTGGAGCCGCCGTCTCCTTCGATCGCCTCGGCGAAGCGGCGATGGAGGTCGCGGCGCCGCATCCATGGCACCTCCGCGTGGAGCGCCTCCTGCGCCAGCGCGTGCCGGAAGGCGACCTGGCCTGGACCCGCCTCCTCCAGCAGACTCCTCTCGATTAGCTCGGCCAGGCCCGCTTCGCTGACGAAGTCCTCGGCGAGGCGGAGGTCCAGCCGCTGTCCCAGCACCGCCGCTATCTCCGCCGTCTCCCGCGCCTCCCCGGAGAGGCCGGAGACTCCCGCCAGCACCGCTTCCCGGATCGTGTCGGGGAGGGGAACCTCGTCGCCGGCCAGCTCCAATCCGCGGCTGCTGGGGCGCAGCGCGTCTCTCGCCTGCAGCGCGGCGATCAGCTCCTCGACGAAAAAAGGAGAGCCGAGGGTGCGGTCGTGGACCGTCCTTACCAGCGAGGGGGACGGCGTTTCGGGCAGCAGCGCCTCCAGCAGTTCGGCGACCGCCTCGCGTTCGAGCGGCTCCAGCGCCACCTCCTCCAGAGTGCCGCCGCGCCGCAGCTCGTTGCGCAGCCAGCGCAGCCGGTGGTCGCGGGGGAGGCCGTCGGAGCGATAAGTCGCGATCACCGCCACCGGCATCTGTCGCAGCGGCTCGGCCAGCGCCGCCAGCAGCTCCAGGGTCGTCTCGTCGGACCACTGCAGGTCGTCGAGGATCACCGTCACCGGCTGCTCGGCGCCGAGGTGGGCGAAGGCGCAGCGGACAGCCTCGAAGATCGTCGCTCGGTCGCTCTCCGTTGCGGACGCGCCGAGCTCCGGTAGGAGGAGGGCGAGGTGGGGGAGGAGCGAGCCGCAGTCGTCCAGCGCGTGCGGGTCCTCGCGCAGGCGCGAGCGCAGGGCACCGACGATCGGGCCGTAGGGGACCGCGGAGCCGTCGCTCGACGCTCCCCGTAGGACGAGCCCGGAGGCATTCGCGGCCTCTTCCGCCAGGCGGCTCTTGCCGACCCCGGCCTCGCCGCAGAGCAGGACGATCGAGCCGGACCCGTTCCCGGCCTGCTCGACGGCCTCGCCGAGACGGGCGAGCTCGGCCGCGCGACCGACGAGCGGAGTCCGCTTCCCCATCACAAATTCAGTCTAGGTCCGCCCACGCCGACGGGACGAAAACCGGATACATGGGCCGGTTTCCGTCCCGTCGGTGGGTTTGCGGCGCTCAGTTGGCGGCGGCGACCGGGTCAGGGCGGACGATCACGGTGTCGGCGATCGGGATGACCTCGTCGCAGGGGAGGTCGGAGTCTTCGGCGTGCTTGCGGATCGCCTCCGGGCTTTCGCCCTCGTAGACGCAGAACGTGCCGACCTCGCCGCTGTCCTCGGCGAGCACGTAGCTGCGGATCCAGCGGACGCCGGAACCGGGTTCGTCCCCGACTTCGGCGGACCGTTTGCCGGCGACCTGGAGATCCTCGGGGGTGGCCCAGCCGTTGCGGCGAAGGATTCCGTAGAGCTGCATTTCGTTGCCTCCTGTTTCGCTTGGCGATTGCCCACCGAACGTACGGCCGCGAGGGAGCCCTCGCATCAGCGAAACCACCGTATTTTTGCGTCGGACCTGCCGTATTCGGCATTCGCGGCCCCCTTTCGCTGCTTTTAAAGAAAGCTCGATAGCTTGCCGGGCATGCGCCCCAAGCCATCCCTCCTCCTGCCTGTCCTCGCCGCCCTCGTCGTCGCCCTGCTCGTGGCCGGATGCGGGAGCAGCTCGAGCGCCGACGAAACGTCCCGCCCCGCCCCGAGCAAAGCTGAATTCCCTGCTGCCAAGGGGCAATCGATCGGGCAACTCCTGAAGAGCTCTGGCGCGAAGCCGACGAACCTGGTGATCGCGCCCGCCGCTTCGGCCAGCCTTGGGGTCGGCGAGGACCGCTACTCGTTCGGGGTCTTCACCAAGGGACGCGAACAGATCACCGACGCCGACGTCGCCCTCTACTTCGCGAAGACCGAAAGCAGCCCGGCCAAAGGGCCTTATCCCGCCCAGGTCACCTCGCTGGCAGTGAAGCCGGCCTACCGCTCGCGGCTCAATGACCCTGATGCCGCCCAGGCCGTCTACGTCGTTCCCAAGGTCGACTTCAACGCGAAGGGCCCGTGGGTCGCGATTGCGATGCTGAAGGGAAAGAACGGGCTGGAAGCCTCGCGGGTGCCGACCCCGGTGATCGAACAGTACCCCGACATCCCCAAGGTCGGCGAAAAAGCGCCCCTGATCCATACGCCGACCGCCGCCGACGTCGGCGGCGACCTCGCGAAAATCGACACCCGCATCCCCCCAGACCAGATGCACAAAGTCGACTTCGCCGAAGTAGTCGGCAAGAAACCGATCGCCCTCATCTTCGCCACTCCCGCCCTCTGCCAGAGCCGCGTCTGCGGTCCGGTAGTCGACGTCGCCCAGCAAGTCGCCGACCAGCACAAGGGCGAAGTCGACTTCATCCACATGGAGGTCTACAACGACAACGACCCCAACAAAGGCATTCGCCCCCAGCTCCGCACCTACAACCTCCCCACCGAGCCCTGGACCTTCCTCATCAACGCCAACGGCGTCATCAAAGACCGCATCGAGGGCGCCTACGGCGTCTCCGAACTAGAAGAAGCGGTGAAGAAGATCCTGCCTGGATAACCCCAGCGGCTCAGCGATCCCCGGCTCGCGTGCACTAAGTCATGCTTCGGTATGACTCACAAGGTGGGGAACAAAGCCAAGTAGTGATTCCGAAGGCGATTCGGGATCAGGTCGGGATCGAGCCCGGCGACGAGGTCGCTTTTGAGCCAGATGGCCAAGGGTAGCCGCCGCCCAGATCAAGGCAGCCGATGGTGCGGAAATGGCAGTCACAGCAACGGCGAAGAAATAGCGAGCTTGGCTAGAGTTCGGGGCCCGGAGCGATCCGGGCCCCTGACGGATGCCTATTCGACCCAGATGGGGATGACTTTCCCCCCTTTGTTTGTCGCGGTCATTGTCGTGTTCCCGCTGTACGCGGAGGTACCGGTTTCCGGGCCGCAGAGCAGGCCCTGGAGGCGGGTGTATTTCAGGCCTATAACAGTCGGCTGGACTGTCACGTCCCAGGGTTCCATTTCTCTCATATCGATCAGGTAAACGGTTTTGGCCCCGTTCTGAGACCCGATTCCAAACACGCACGTCGGGGTTCCCGCTTCGTGACTGGCAACGCTGTTGTAGCCGTAGAATTCGATCTTTGCGCCGGCCGGGCAGACGATGTCCACATTGGACCCGAATTTTTCTGGGTTGATTTTTGATTCCAGGTGCAATTTGAATTCGCACCCGTTGACTTTGACTGTGGCCGGTAGCAGTGCTTCGCCGAACTTCCATTTGCATTGAGCGTAGGACCGCTGAATCAGCAACGTCGATTCTTCTTTGCTCAGCGTTCCCGCCAGGGTCGTTTTTTCGCAGGTGAATTCGATTTCGCCGAACGTGAAGT
>JBQCEW010000259.1:0-3617 GCA_051959815.1 Solirubrobacterales bacterium | reverse complement strand
CACGCCTTCTGGCCGTTGAGGACCCACTCGTCCTTGGCCTCGTCGTATCGCGCGGTCGTGCGGATGGCCGAGACGTCGGAGCCGGCGTCGGGCTCGGAGGCGCAGAAGGCGGCGACCTTGACGTCCTCGACGGTGCCGAAGCAGCGCGGGATCCATTCGCCGATCTGCTCGCCCGAGCCCTGCCCGAAGATGGCGGCGACAGCGAGCGCGGTGCCCATGATCGACATGCCGATGCCGGCGTCGCCCCAGAACAGCTCCTCGTTGACGATCGGCAGCGTCAGGCCGGTGTCGTCGGCCCAGAACTGGCCCATCGCTTCGAAGCTGTAGAGGCCGATCTTGGCGGCCTCCTGGATCACCGGCCAGGGAGTTTCCTCGCGCTCGTCCCACTCCTCCGCGGCCGGCCGGACAACGCCCTCGGCGAAGCCGTGCACCCACTCGCGGATGTCCTTCTGGTCTTGGTTGAGCTCAAGCGTGAACTTCGGTTCGCCCTGAGCCTCGGACGTGGAGTTGGCCTCGTCGAGCAGCGCGTTGGCCTCGACGTCGGCGACGGAGGAATCAGCCATGGCGGCGAAGTCTACATGGAACTATGTCGCGTCAAACGTCGCGCAAATCGAAGGCGCGCAGCCCCTCGCTGCCCTCGTCGGTGCAGTCGAAAAAGCGGCGGTTGACGCAGCCGTAGGACTCGCCGCTCCCCTCGTAGGCACGCTCGACCGAGAACTGGCAGTGCGGCAATGGCTCGCCGGTCATCTTCACGCCGCCGAAGCCACCCGGCTCCAGCACCGCCGCCAGCTCCACCTCAGCCCCGTAGACCTCCTGCATGCAGCCGACGTACTGCTCGCCGTTGAGACGGTCGACGTAGCTGTAGAGGAAGCGGCAGCCGAGCTCGATGCAACCGCGCGGCTCGACCATCTTGTCGCAGAAGGAGCGGCACTGGCGGCACTCGCCGACCGTGGTGCGCGTTGCGGTCATGCGAAAAGTCTAGGGATGCGAGATCGCGGAACCAAGCGGTTCAAGCCGCAAGAGCATCAGGGCCTAAGAGCTGGTTCAGTTCATAACGGAGGTGCGGCGAGACCTGAACACGGAAGTCCTCGCCGGTTTTCAGTTTCCTTGGACCATCGCTGGTCTGAATCAGGAAATGGACCCCGGCCTCCCCTTTGTGGTCCTCGAAGAGCGACTTCAGCTCATCCATCACCTTCGGGTCCCGCAGCTTGGCGAGCTCGATCGAGACCTGCAGCGGCCCCGAGGGCAGCGCCGTCACCTTCTTCGCGGCGCTGGTGATCTCCGCTTCGTCGGGTTCGAAGCGCTGCGCCTCCTGTACGACCAGCTTCGTCTCGCCGCGGTCTTTGTGGTCGAGGCGACCACGGACGAGGACGATCGCGTCGGGCTGGATCACCTCCGCACTCTCAGACTGATCGGCCTTGAAGACCAACATCTCGACCTGCCCCTCGACGTCGTCGAGCGTCGCGAACATCATCTGGTTGCCGCTCTTGGTGCGGATTTTTTTGCACTCGACGACGATCCCGCCGACCGTCACCCAGGCGCCGTCCGGTTTACCCCCGAGCTGGGCGAGGCTGCAGTCGACCCGCGCCCGCAGCGCCGGCCCGACTTCGGTCAGCGGGTGCGAGGAGAGATAGGTCCCGAGCGTCTCCTTCTCCATCGCCAGCATCTCGGCTCGGTCGAACTCGGCAGCAGAGATAGGGGGCCGGTGCTGGACCTGTGACTGCATGCCCCCGCCCTCGCTGTCGTCGCCGAAGTCGAAGATCGAGCCCTGGCCGAGCTGCGCGTCCTCCTGTGCCTTCTGCCCGGCCGACTGCGCCGCCGGCAGGGCCTCCAGCATCCCTTTGCGGGTATCGCCGGTGGAATCGAGGGCGCCGCACTTGATCAGGCATTCGATCGCGCGTTTGTTGACGGCGCGGGAGTCGACCCGTTCGCAGAAGTCCCAGATCGACTCGACCGGTTTGTCCTCGCGGGCGCGGAGGATCGCCTCGACCGCCGAGTGGCCGACGTTCTTGACCGCGTCGAGGCCGAAGCGGATCGCGTTCTCGGCGACGACGAAGCTGTGGTCGGAGGAGTTGACGTCCGGCGGCAGCACGTCGATCCCCATCTCCGCGCAGCGGTTGACGAAGAACGGCACCTTGTCTTTGGTGTTCATCACCGAGGAGATCACCGCCGCCATGTACTCGGCCGGGTAGTTGGCCTTGAGGTAGGCGGTGCGGTAGGCGATCAGCGCGTAGCAGGCGGCGTGGGACTTGTTGAAGGAGTAGTCGGCGGCCTTCTCCATCAGCCCCCAGAGGTCGGCCCCGACCTTGTCGGCGGTCCCCGACTTCTTCATCCCCTCAAGGAAGTGGGTCTTCATCGTCGCCATCAGGTCGCGCTTCTTCTTGCCGATCGCCTTGCGCAGGTCGTCCGCCTCGGACGGGCTGAAGCCGGCCATCTGCTTGGCGATCTCCATCAACTGCTCCTGGTAGAGGACGCAGCCGTAGGTCGGCTCGGTGATCGGGCGCAGGCGCGGGTCGGGGTAGGTGACCTCGGCGGGATTGCGCTTGCCCTTCGCGTAGGCGGGGATGTAGTCCATCGCACCGGGGCGGTAAAGGGAGACGAGGGCGACAATGTCGTCGAACTCGGTCGGGCGCACCTTCTTCAGCGCCTCGCGCATGCCCTCGGACTCGAGCTGGAAGACACCGGTGGAGTCGCCCTTGGCGAGCATCTCGAAGGTCTTCGCGTCGTCCATCGGGATCTCGGCGATGTCTAGCCTCTCGCCGCGCGAGCGCTCAATGATCTCGATCGCGTCCTCGATCACGTCGAGGTTGCGGAGGCCGAGGAAATCCATCTTCAGCAGCCCGATCTCCTCGATCGGACCCATCGAGTACTGGGTCACGATCTTGTACTGGCGCTCGGGTTTGCCGGATCCGTTGCCGTTTCCGTTGCTGACGGCGGGAGCGCTGCGGTCCTCCGCCAGCTGCAGCGGCACGATCTCCTGCAGTGGCCGGTCGGCGATCACCACCGCAGCGGCGTGAATCGAGTTGTTGCGAATGATCCCCTCGAGGCCCTGGGCGACGTCGATGATCTTCTTCGCGTCGGCGTCGGAATCGTAGGTTTTCCGCAGCTCCTGCCCGGACTTGAGGCAGTCGTCGAAGGACGGGTTGCGGCCCATGATCGGCTCCGGGATCTGCTTTGCCAGCCGATCGCCGGTGGCGTAGTCGAAGCCGAGGACGCGGGCGGCGTCGCGGGTTGCGGCGCGCGGCGCCATCTTGCCGAAGGTGATGATCTGGGCGACCGATTCGCGACCGTACTTCTCGGCGACGTAGCGGATCATCCGCTCGCGACCGCGGACCGAGAAGTCGATGTCGATGTCCGGCATCGATTTGCGGCCCGGGTTGAGAAAACGCTCGAACAGCAGGTCGTTGGCGAGCGGGTCGAGGTCGGTGATGTTGAGGCAGTAGGAGACGATCGAGCCGGCGGCCGAGCCGCGGCCCGGGCCGACGGCGATCCCGTTCTGCTTCGCGTAGCTGACGAAGTCCCAGACGATCAGGAAGTAGGAGGAGAAGCCCATCTCCTCGATCACCCCGAGCTCGAACTCGAGCCGCTCGACCGCCTCGGCGGGCGGCGGGTCCCCG
>JBQCEW010000258.1:0-5178 GCA_051959815.1 Solirubrobacterales bacterium | reverse complement strand
GGACTTGGTGTCAGACATAGATAAAGAATAGCTATATCTTCCTGCGACATAGATACTTCGCGGGGCCCATAGTCGCTGAAACCGAAAATCCAGGGTAATCGCGGCCGATTCAGGGCAATCGCGACGCTATCTGCCACCAGTGGCAGAACGGCGGCATCGAGAAGGCGAAGAAGCGCCGCGAGATCAGTCGCCGAGTAGCCGATTTGCAGCGACTTAGAGAAAGCCCGGAACGAGACTCGAACTCGTGACCCCTTCCTTACCATGGAAGTGCTCTACCAACTGAGCTATCCGGGCGGGTCGGCCCCCTGTGAAGCCGTGCGCTCAGGATGATTCTAGACGGTGGCGGGGGATCGGTTATCCCCGCCGCCAGGGGATCGCGACCGCAAGCTTCCAGACGCCCTCGAGGCGGCGGAGGACCATGGTGGGGGTCAGGGAGCGAGTGAAGGGGCGGCCTTCGGAGCTGGGGGTGGTGATCACCCAACGCTCGGTGCCGAGGGCAACTTCTCCGGCGAGGACGACCGAGCTCTCCTGCACCTCGATCTGGGAGCCGGAGGCGATCAACTGGCGGAGGATCGGCCTGATCTCCTCCCGCCCCTTCACCGCGGTCGCGTCGGGGGTGACGAGACAGGCGTCCTTGGCGAAGCAGCGGGCGGCGGCCTCAAGGTCGCCGCGGCTGATCGACTCCGCCAAGGCGCGGGTGCTCTCCTGAGGGCTGGCGTCGGTGCTCAGGACCCTCATCTCACGATCTCCGGCTGCCGAGCTCCCTAGAAGAATTTCCCGGGCTGGTAGCGGCAGTAGCGGAATTCGTAGTCGAGGACCAGGTTGTTGGTCTTCCTGGCGTTGCTTTCGAGGCGGACGACCATCTTCAGGGCGCCGTTCTTTTCGCCCTTGGCCAGCTTCCTGCCGGCCGCTTCGAGCATCTCCACCTCGGTCTTGATGCCCTTCAGCCACTTCGTCAGACGAGCCGCGTCTTCGGCCGGCTTCGGCACGCCGAGCAACTGAGTTCGGGTCTTCTTCAGGGCTTTGGCGGCCGCGAAAACCTGCTGGGAGGCCTTCTTCAGCTTCCCCGTCTTGACGTTTTCGCGCACGCCCTTGAGGATCTTTTCGTTGGCTTCGGTGTTGGTCTTGCAGATCGGTTCCACCGCTTCCTTGTAGCCCGTCGGCGTAACTTCCGCGGCGGTGGAGGGGACCGCGGCGACCAGCGCAGCTGCGGCGACAAACGACAAGATGAGCTTCTTCCCTGGCATCGCTCTAAGCATAGTTCCTGAAGTCGGTCGCCCAAGGCACTCATTGTGGGGAACGGGGGTGCCCCGGCTTTCCCACATTGAGAATTAAGCGACGCTCAGCGGGAGCTGCGCTTTGCGCGCCGGTTTCGCGAGGAGCGGCGTTTGCCGCCCGGTTCGCCGGCGTTCTGGAGGGTGCGTTCGCTGGCCCGCTCCGTCGCCTCGCCCATCGTGATCTGGAACATCGCCAGCAGCGCGTCGGAGGCGAGCGGGCGCAGGAGGTCGAGTGCCTCGCGCACTTTCGGCCAGTCCTCCTCGGGGCGGCCGGCTTCGTCGAACGGCACCCAGATCTCCTTGACGAAGAGCTCGACGAAGGTGCGGGCGATGCGCTCCGAGGAGCGGCGCATCTCTTTGGCGGTCTCGACGGCGGCTTGGGGGGAGACTCCGAGCTGGATCAGCGCGGCGCCGCCGCGCTGCAGGCGGGGGCTGATCACCTCGAACTTGCCATCGGGAAGCCGGCGCAAAATACCGAGCTCCTCCACTTGCTGCAGCATCTTCGGGTCGAGCCTCTCGACCCCCCCTGCCTCGGCCAGCTCTTTCTCGTCGAAGATTTCCGGCGTCTCGTCCTCGAAGGGGGCGCGGAGGGCGCGGGCGAAGTCGACCATCTCCCGCGAGGACCCTTCGCTGCTCTCCAGGACGCGGCGGATCGCCTCGAGGTTGAGGCCCTCGGCCTGCATTTCGCGGGTCAGCTCGATCCGCGCGACGTGGTCCTCGTTGTAGTAGCCGGTGCGGCCGTGGACCTCGGGTGGCGGCAACAGGCCGCGGGTCTGGTGGGCGCGGATGTTGCGGATCGTCATCCCGGTCCGCCGCGCCAGCTCCCCGATCGTCATCTTGCCGTCTGGCGCTTTGCTTTGCGCTCGACTAGCCATCAGCCCATGGTAAGCGCGAGCCGCTGGCCGTTCATCTTTCCGGCGGCGTCCGAACAGAGAAATGCGATCGCCTCGGCGATGTGCTCGGCGGGGGTGAAGGTGGGGAATTCTGCGTCCGGGTTCTCCTCCCGCATGCGCTGGGTGAGGATGGCGTCGACGACAATGATGTTGGCGGTGGCGCTGCCGGGCGCGAAGCCATCGGCAAAGGCGAGGGTCCAGGCCTCAGCGGCAGCCTTCGCGGCGGCGTAGGCGGCGTTCGTGTTGCTGGGGTTCTGCGCCTGCTTGGCGGAGACAAGGACGAAGCGACCGTGCTCGCTGGTCGCGAGTTGGTCGTGGAAGGCACGGGTCGTGTGCTGGACGGTGCGGACGAGGAGGTCGTGCAGCAGCTCCCAGTCCGAGAGTGGCGCTTCGTGTAGGGGTTGACCCCCGCGCCAGCCGCCGACCAGATGGACGAGACCATCGACGCGACCGAAGCGCTCGACCAGGGCAGCGCACCAGGCACGGGTGGCCTCCTCGTCGAGGAGGTCGACCGCGCGCCCGTCCCAATGCTCGGGCGACAGGCCGAGGTCCGCAGCGAGGGCGTCGAGCGTGTCCTGGCTGCGGTCGGTACCGGCGACGACCGTCCCGGCCGCTGCCAGCCGCTGCGCCACCACCGGCCCCAGCCCACCGCCGACGCCAGCGATCGCGATCACCCGGTCCTCGAGCATGAGGGACATCATGTCAATAGATGAAAGATATTTCTTGTCTGGAAATCTTCCGTCTGCGGCACGTGCAATGATCTTTCACATGGAGAGCACTCCAGCCACCGGACCTCACCGCCGCGAGCGTGCCGTCAATCGGCGGGTGCAAGGCGACATCGGCGAGCTCTCCGCGATGGAGTGGCTGGCAAGCAAGGATGCGGTGATCTGGGTTCCCTTTACCCATAGTCCCCACGTGGACCTAATGGCCGAGTGGGACGAGGGTCCGGTAAGAATTCAGGTCAAGACGTCGACTGTCCGCGGGACGACCAAGTCAGGCGAAAATCGGTGGAGCGTTTCCATAGCTACCAACGGTGGCAACCGTAGCTGGAGTGGAGTCGCCAAGAGGTTCGATCCTGCGCGCGTTGACTATCTTTTCGTTCTCGTGGGAGACGGTAGGCGCTGGTTCATTCCTGCCATCTTGTCGAGGGATCACGAGGACTGGTCTTAGGTGGCATCAAGTACTCGGAGTTCGAGGTTGAGCAAGGCACTCCCTTGGAAGCAACGGTCTACTCAGATGGCCAGCCCAATACAATTCCGCGTCCCACCCCGGGGGAGTGCCAGAGCGGTCAAATGGATCAGACTGTAAATCTGACGGCAATGCCTACGCAGGTTCGAATCCTGCCTCCCCCATCTTCTTCCTCCGCCAGTAGACAGATTCTTCTGCGCCCGAAACGACAAGCCACCTTTCCCAAAGTCTCCTGTGAAGACGCCGGGATTCTGCCGGGCGACCGGCTGCGAGTCCGCGCCGACGGTCCGGGCCGACTCGTCTTCGAGAAGATCGAGCCGCCCATCTAGCCTTCCGACGCGCCGAGGCGGGCGGACATCTGCTCGTTGAAGGCGGTCAGGGCCGAGAAGGGGCGCATGAAGACGGTCAGCTCGGCGATGCGGCCGTTCTCGTCGAGCTCGAGGAAGTCGATCCCCTCCAGCTCTTTGCCGGTGCTGGCCACAGTTGCCTTGAAGCGGAGGCAGACGGTGTTGCCTTCGTTCAGCTCGTCGGTGTAGGTGAGATCCTCGAGGGTGGCCGCGACGTGGGTGAGGACGGTTGCCACGGTGTCCCGCCCTTCGAAGCCGCGGAAGAGGATCGGGCTGTGTAGAACGACGTCCTCGTGCAGGGTCTCGGTCAGCAGCTCGAGGTCCTTGCTCTCGGCGGCGCGGCGGAAGGGGTGCGGCTCGGCCATCCCCGCCACAGTACCGCCACGGCCTGGGTTTGGCACGACTTTCCTCAGCAAACCTGCGATGGGATACTCGCGCCGTGCCGAGCGACCGCTTCTACTCCCGCCTCTCCCATTCGTTGGGGGCCACCGGGCTGCGCTGGGTGGGCAAGCTCAACGTCCCCCTCTACCGCCTCAGCCGCGGGCGGCTCGGCGGCAGGGTCGGCAAAGGCCCGGTCCTGCTGCTCACGACCACCGGCCGCAAATCGGGGCAGCCGCGGACGGCCCCAGTCCTCTACCTGCAGGACGGGAATCGCTTCGTCGTCATCAACACCAACGCCGGCAACGCCAAGACGCCGGCCTGGTCGCTGAACCTGCGTGCCGACCCAGATGCCGAGGTCGAGGTCCGCGGCAAGCGGACCGAGGTGCGGGCCCGCCTGGCGGAGGGAGAGGAGCGCGCCGACCTCTGGCGCCGGCACATGGAGCAGTACTCCGGCTGGGACTACTACGAGTCGAAGCTGGACCGCGCGATCGGCGTCTTCGTACTTGAACCGCGCTGAGAGGCCGTCAGGCGGCGTCCTCAGTCGCTTATGTGCAAGCAGCACACCGCGCTCCCTGCGTCCTTGCCTGACGGCCTCTCAGGAAGCTTCGCGAAGCATTTGCGCCTCTGGGAGGCGCTTCAGCTTCTTCAGCGTGTTGTTCTCGATCTGGCGGATTCGCTCGCGGGTGACGCCGAAGGCCTTCCCCACTTCCTCCAGGGTCAGCGGCTCGGTGCCGGAGAGGCCGTAACGAAGTTCGATCACCTGCCGCTCGCGCTCGGGCAGCGCATCCAGAGCCCGACGCACGCCCTCCTTCTGGAGGTGCTCGCTCGCTTCCTCGAAGGGCTCCAGCACCGCGTCGTCAGCGACGAAGTCGCCGAGCTCGGATTCGTCCTCGTCGCCCACCGGTTTCTCCAGCGAGACCGGCAACTGCGCGACGCGGAGGATGTCCCGCACGTCGGAGACGGGCCAGCGCAGCTCCTCGGCGATCTCGGCCGGCTCGGGCTCCCGCCCCAGTTTCTGCACGAGCTGCCGTTCGACGTGGGCGACCCGGTTCAGCTTCTCGACCATGTGGACCGGGATGCGAATCGTCCGCG
>JBQCEW010000257.1:0-3827 GCA_051959815.1 Solirubrobacterales bacterium | reverse complement strand
CTCGCGGGTCTGCTCGCCGGAGCCCGCGGCCCCGTTCGAGCGGGCTGGCGGATGGGCCTCTGGCTGCTGCTGCTGATCGCGATCGTCAACGCGCTCGTGGCCGGCCGCGGCGAGACGGTGGTGGCGCGGCTGGGCGACTGGCCGCTGCTGGGCCGGATCGACCTCACCCTCGAGGCGACCGTCGAAGGCCTCTGCCTCGGCCTGCGTGCGCTGGTGACGATGATCGCCTTCGCCGTCTACTCCTCATGCGTCGATCCCGACCGGGTGTTGCGTGCCTTGCGGCCACTCGCGGGACGCTCGGCGCTGACCGCGACCCTGATCTCCCGCCTCGTCCCGGTCGCCGCCGCCGACGCCGCCCGTCTGCGCGACGCGGCGGCGCTGCGCGGCCCTGGCGCGGCGGCGGTCGGCAAAGCGCCGCTGGCGCGACGGCTGCTCGCCGGCTCCCTCGACCGGGCCGTCGACGTCGCCGCCACGCTGGAGCTGCGCGGCTACAGCCTCCACGCCCCCCGCACCCGCGCCCGCACCCGCCACGCCCCCTCCCGATACGACAAGCGCTTCTACGCCGTCGCCGCCCTCGTCCTTGCCACCGCCATTGCCGGCAAGCTCATAGGCGCCGACGACTTCCGCACCTATCCCACGATCGCCATCGGCCTCAGCCCGGCGACGATCGCCGTAGCCGCCCTGGTCGTGTGCAGCGGCCTAGCCCCCCTCCAGCGCCGACCGAAACATCATCGCTCCGTGGCCGACGGGACGAAAAGGGGCCTATATAGATCGAAATCGTCCCGTCGGCGGATGAAACGGCGGGAGGTGACGGCGCGTGTCTGAGTTGGCGATACGTCGGGGAGCGGCGCCGGCGTTGGCGGTGGAGGAGTTGAGCTACGCCTATCCGCGGGCGGAGGCGCGGGCGCTGGAGGATGTTTCGCTGGAGGTGGCGCCGGGGGAGTTCGTGCTGCTTGCCGGTCGCTCGGCCTCGGGGAAGTCGACGCTGCTGAAAGCAGCCTGCGGCCTCGTCCCGCATTTCCACGGCGGAGAAATAGAGGGCGAGGTCCGCGTCGCCGACCTCGACGCCCTCGCCGCCGGTCCGGGAGAGCTCGCCGCCGCCGTCGGCTACCTCGCCCAGGACCCTGAGACGCAGGTCGTCTCGACCACGGTCGCGGCCGAGATCGAGTTGCCGCTGGAGATGCGCGGCGACGCTCCGGCCGACCGTGCCCGCGCCGTCGAGGAGGTCGCCCTCGCCCTCGCGATCCCGCACCTCCTCGACCGCGCCGTCGACACCCTCTCCGGCGGTGAGCTGCAGCGCGTCGCCCTCGCCGCCGCCCTCGTCACCCGCCCCCGCCTGATCCTCCTCGACGAGCCAACCTCCCAGCTCGATCCCGTCGCCGGCGACGAGCTGATCTGGCTTCTGCGCCGACTGAACGAGGAGTGGGGGGTGGCGGTCCTGCTGGCCGAACACCGCTTGGAGCGCTGCCTTGCGGCGGCTGATCGAGTTGTGGCGATGGAGTCAGGATCGATCGCCTTCGACGGCGCTCCCGCAGACTTCCTCCACTGGTCCCGGGAGAACGAACGCGCGCTGACCACCCCCGCCGCGCGCTTGTTCTCCCTTGCCGGTCTCGATCCGCTCCCGATCGGCGTCCGCGACGCCCGCCAGCAGTTGCGTGGTTCCTTTTTGGGCCCTAGCCAGACAAAGGAACCACGCACTGAGGGCCCCAAAGGCACCTCGAGGTTTCGTGGTTCCTTTGTCGACTCTGACACGACTAAGGAACCACGACTTCGGGCGAAGGGCCTGTGGGTGGAGTTGGACCGTGGGGAGGAGGTCCGCGACGTGTTGCGCGGGATCGATCTGCAGCTGCGTCCCGGTGAACGCGTTGCGTTGATGGGACGCAACGGTGCGGGGAAGTCGACTCTGCTGCGCACCGCGGTGGGACTGCATCAGCCGGTGAGCGGGAAGCTCCGGGTCGACTCGATTGCACTACTGACTCAGAACCCAAGCGACTATCTCGTCCGCGAGCGCGTGGGCGACGAGCTGCCAGGCGACGAAGGGCTCGCCGCGCTGCGCACCGTCGGCCTCGAGCACGCCCTCGACGCCGACCCGCGCGACCTCTCCGGCGGCGAGCGGCAGCGGCTTGCCCTGGCGATTGCGCTCGCCGGGCGTATGGAGGGCGAGCAGCTTCCCGGCGTCGTCGCCTTGGACGAGCCGACCCGTGGCATGGACCGGGGTCATAAAGAAGACCTCGTCGCACTGATCAAAGCTCTCGCAGGTGATGTCGCTTTCCTCTCGCATAGCGATACTAATGCGACACGCCCCGCCGCGGTTGTCGTCGCCACCCACGACGTCGAGTTCGCTTCCGAGTTCGCCGAGCGCGTCGTCCTGCTCGGCGACGGCGTCGTCATCGCCGACGGCCCGATGGAGGAGATCCTTTCCGGCGGCTGGTACTTCGCCACCGAGGTCGCGCGTGTGCTCGACCTGCCGGGCGTCGTCACCCCTGAGCAGGGCGCAGCAGCGCTGAAGGGCGCGCGATGAGCTGGGAGGCGACCAGCTTCCTCATCCTCGGTGCCGTCCTGCTCGCCGGCTTCGTCTGGTACGAGCGCTCGCGGCCGCCCTCGCAGGTGGT
This sequence comes from Solirubrobacterales bacterium, assembly GCA_051959815.1. Classification (GTDB taxonomy): domain Bacteria; phylum Actinomycetota; class Thermoleophilia; order Solirubrobacterales; family 70-9; genus VAYN01. Next base: position 1,215 of record JBQCEW010000257.1, on the reverse strand, counting down.
CGCTCTGGTCGCGGCGCTGGCGGCGCTGGCGATCGCCGGCCGCATCGCCTTCGCCGCCTTCCCCAACGTCAAGCCGACGACCGACATCGTCATCTTCGCCGGCTACGCCCTCGGCGGCGCGCCCGGCTTCGCGGTCGGCGCCCTCGCGGCGCTGGTCTCCAACTTCTGGTTCAGCCAGGGGCCGTGGACCCCATGGCAGATGGCGGGCTGGGGCTTCTGCGGCGTGCTCGGGGCTGTGCTCGCGCTCGGGTTCCGCAACGCCGGCCGCCTCGTCCTCGCTGCAGCCGGCGGTCTCGCGGCCATTTTGTACGGGGCTCTGCTGAACTTCTCTCTGATGGCGACCTACGGAGGGGATCTGTCGTGGCGGCACTTCTGGGTGCTCGAGGGGCGTGCGGTCCCGTTCGAAGTCGCCCATTTCACCGGCAACGTCGCCTTGGCGCTGGTCGCCGGCCCGGCGATGGTGCGGATGCTGGTCCGCTTCCGCGAACGCTTCGAATGGGAGCGGGGGGAGCGACCCGAACCGGGGGAGGGAAGCGGCGACCCCGCGAGCCCGCGCCGAGGCTTCGGCGGCGCCCTCCGCGGCGGCGGCATCGCCGCCCTGCTCCTCGTCCTCTTTATGGGCCTCGCCGCGCCGGCCGCCCACGCAGGTGCGGCCGAACGAGCCGCTTCCATCGGCAAAGCGCTCGTTTGGTTGGAACAGCAGCAGCGCCCCAGTGGCGGCTTCGCCGCCGCCTCCAATCGCGAAGCGGGGGCGGAAATGACCGCCTGGGCGACGCTGGCCCTCGCCGCCGCCGGCCGCAACCCGCTGGACGTCACCAAGGCCGGCAAGTCTCCCGTCGACTTCCTGCGCTCCCACATCGACGAAGTCAAGGACGCCGGCGACGTCGCCCGCACGATCCTCGCCCTTGAGGCCGCTGGCGCCGACCCGAGGAACTTCGCCGGCGAGAACCTCGTCGACCGGCTCCTCTCACAGCGCCGCGGCGATGGCTCCTACCAGGGCTGGCCGGCCACCTCCGCCTACGCAGTGCTGGCGCTGCGCTCGGCAGGGGCGAACGGGGCGACGGGCACGACGGTCGACTGGTTGCGCAAGGTCCAGGGCAAGGACGGCGGCTGGGGGAACGAACCCGGCGACGCGAGCACGGCGGAGATCACCGGCGCCGTCCTGATGGTGCTGTCGCCCGGCTCCGGCGCCAGCGACCGCGCGCTCGCCTACCT
>JBQCEW010000256.1:0-3223 GCA_051959815.1 Solirubrobacterales bacterium | reverse complement strand
CGAGGGCGCGGTCGGGGTGACGACGAAGTCGACGCCGGCGAAGGCGCCGTCGAAGTCCTGGGCGATCCGCGTCCGCACCTTCTGCGCCTGGCCGTAGTAGGCCTCGTAGTAACCGGAGGAGAGGGCGTAGGTGCCGAGCATGATCCGCCGCTTCACCTCGGCGCCGAAGCCCTGCGATCGGGTCGCCTCGTACATCTCGATCAGGTCGGCGTCACCACCAGCGCGCATCCCGTAGCGGACGCCGTCGTAGCGGGCGAGGTTGGAGGAGGCCTCGGCTGGGGCGATCACGTAGTAGGCGGAGATGCCGTGCTCGGCGTTCGGCAGCGTCACCTCGGCGATCTCGCCGCCCAGGTCCTCGATCTTGCGCAGCGTCGCCTCGAAGACCTCGCGCACACCGGCGTCGACCGCGTCGCGCGCCAGCTCCGCCGGAACCCCGAAGCGCAGGCCGGAGAGATCCTCGCGATCGGGCAGCGAGATACCACCCTCGATGCCGACCGAAGTCGAGTCGCAGGGATCGCGACCCTGCAGCATCGCCAGCAGCAGCGCTGCGTCGCTGACGGTGCGGGTCAACGGCCCGCACTGGTCGAGCGAGGAGGCGAAGGCGATCATCCCGTAGCGGGAAACGGCGCCGTAGGTCGGCTTGAGGCCGACGATCCCGCAGAAGGCGGCGGGCTGGCGGATCGAGCCACCGGTGTCGGTACCGATCGCCCATGGCGCGAGGCCGCCCGCGACGGCTGCCGCGGAACCGCCGGAGGAGCCGCCGGGGACCCGCTCGCGGTCCCAGGGGTTCAGCACCGGCCCGTAGGCCGAGTTCTCGTTCGAGGAGCCCATCGCGAATTCGTCCATGTTGGTCTTGCCGAGGATCGGCAGGCCGGCCTCGAGCAGCTTCTGGACTGCGGTCGAGCTATATGGCGGGCGATAACCCTCGAGGATCCGCGAAGCGGCCGTGGTCGGGACCCCCTCGGTGCAGAAGATGTCCTTGACCGCGATCGGAGCGTTCCAGTCCTCCTTCGGCTCGATCGCAGTCGCCTCGGCATCCCGGTCGTTGCGCCAGAGGTAGACGTTCAGCTCGTCGGAGCCGGCTGCCTCAAACCAGGCCTCGACGTGCTCCTGCGGCGAGAGATCGCCGGCCATTTTGGCATCGTGGGCCTCAAGGACCGAGAGATCGAGGATGTCCGCCATCTATTCCGCCTGCGGCGAGGGGACGCGGAAGGCGCCCTCTTGCGGTTCAGGAGCCGAGGCGAGGGCGACCTCGCGCGGCAGGCTCGGCCGCGGCTCATCCACCCGCAACACGTTCTCCAGCGCCACCACATGCGAAGTCGGCTCAACGCCCTCCAGATCCAAATTCCCAATCCGGTCCACGTGATCGAGGATGCCGCTCAGCTCGCCGACCATCTTCTCCACTTCCTCCTCGGACAGGCGAAGCCGCGCAAGCTTCGCCACGTGCAGCACTTGGTCGCGCTCGATCATCGCCGCGGAGTCTAAGTCGTCAGCCGAAACGGATCCTCGCGGCGGGTGGCGCCGATTTGGGGGACCATCCCTGCGTAGTTGCAGGGATGGTGGTGCCAAATCGGGGTCAGGACCCGCCGCGCCACCTTGGCCAGCCAGCCAGTATCGTCCTCCGGCATGCAGGGACCGCGAGCAGAGAGATTCGTAGTCCTAAACCTGCGCCTCCTAGCCCTCACCTTCGCCGTAGTAGGCATCCTCTTCATCGCCGTCCCCAGCAGCGTCCTCGACGTCATCTCCGACGCCGGCGAATGGTTCGGCAACCACAACCGTGCCCCGCATACGCAGGAGGACCTCTGGCTGGCGCTGGGCTTCGCCTACATGGTCGTGATCGCCGGAATCTGCCTGGTCGCCCAGGCCGACGTCGTGCGCTACCGGCCGCTGCTGCTCGTCCTCGCCGCCGGCAAGACCGCCTCCTCGCTCGGCTCTCTCGCTTTCTTCCTCGTCGACGAACACGTCTTCATCTACCTGCTGAACTTCCTCGTCGACGGCTTCCTCGCCCTGCTCTCGCTCTGGCTCTGGTCGCTGGCCGGGCGGGTCGGTCGCCCCGCCTCGCCCGGCTGAAGGAGCGCGCCAGGGCTCTCGGCCGCTGAGCAGCGCACCCTGAGCGCGATCTGCGCGGCGATGGCGCCGGGCATCGACGGCCTGCCGGCGGCCGAGCGCGACCTCGACGTCTCCGGGCCGGTCGCCAACTTCCTGCGCTCGGTCCCGCCGCCGGTGCTGCTGCGGCTGCGCCTCGGCCTGCGCGCTTTTGAGTGGCTCCCGTTCCCCTGGCGCTTCAGCCGCCTGGATCCGGAGGCGGCGGCCGACTTCCTACGCCGGCTGGAGCGCTCGCGCTTCCCCCTCCACCACGATCTGCTGCTGATGGCGAAGATCTTCTCGACGCTGGGCTACGCGGCCGCGCCCGCGGTGGAGATCCGGATCGGCACCGAGATCGGCTGCGCGCTGGCGGATGGCTCGCTACCGGAGCCGGCGGGGACCCTGGGCGACCTGGAACCGCGCGGCGAGGGCGAGGAATGCGACGTCGCGATCGTCGGCTCCGGCGCCGGCGGCGCGGTCGCAGCGGCGACGCTCGCCGAGATGGGCCTGGACGTGCTCGTGCTCGAGGCCGGCAAGCACTACAACCGCGAGAACTACCCGGCCGACAGACTGGAGGCGGTCACCGAGCTCTACCGCGACGCGGGGCTGACGATCGCCGAAGGGCGGCCGCCGATCCCGGTACCGGTGGCGAAGACGATCGGCGGCACGACGGTGATCAACTCGGGTACCTGCTTCCGCGCCCCCGAGCCGGTGCTGGAGAGCTGGCGCCGCGACCACGGCGTCGCCTGGGCGGGCGACCTCGACGAGGACTACGCCGAGGCCGAGGGCTTCCTCCGCGTCACCCAGCTCGACCCTGAGCGGATGGGCCGCAACGGGCAGTTGGCGATGGAGGGTGCGGCCGCGATCGGCGTGCCCCACCCGGTGAAGGGCGAGACGGCGTGGATCTTCTGCTGCCTGCTGCCGGATGCGCAGGCGACGCCCGAGGACGTCGCGGCGCGGGTCGCGGCCGAGCTCGGGAAGGCGTTCGCCCCGGACCGCGTGTTCTTCGTCGAGGCCCTCCCGAAGACGCGCTCTGCGAAGATCGTCCGGCGGGCCGTGCGCGCCCGTGCGCTCGGCACGGATCCCGGCGATCTCTCCTCGCTCGAGAACCCGGAGTCGCTCGACGCGATCGCCGCGG
>JBQCEW010000255.1:0-6005 GCA_051959815.1 Solirubrobacterales bacterium | reverse complement strand
GCTCGCGCGCGGCGGCTTCGGGGTCGGCGGCGTCGCGGATCGCCCGCACCGCGCAGAGGCGCTCCGCCCCCGCCCCCACCACCTCCGCGGCGTTGCCGGTGTCGATCCCGCCGATCGCGAAGAACGGGTGCGGCGCCTGCTCGGCCGCGTGGCGGATCAGGTCGAGCCCGACCCCCGGACGCCCCGCTTTAGTCGGCGTCTCCCAGATCGGTCCCACCGAGATGTAGTCGACCGGGCGCTCGGCGCTGGCGGCGATTTGCTCCTCCGAGTGGGTCGAGAGGCCGACGATCGCATCGGGCCCGAGCAGCCCCCGCGCCTGCTCGGCGCTGACGTCGTCTTGGCCGACGTGGACCCCGTCGGCGTCGCAGGCCCGCGCCATCTCCGGGTCGTCGTTGAGGATGAAGAGGGCGCTGAAGGTGTCGGCGACGCGGCGGAAGGTCTCGGCGGCCCGCTCGATCTCCGCCCGCCCGAGCAGCTTCTCGCGCAGCTGGACGACATCGGCGCCGCCGCTCAGCGCCGCCCGCAGCAGCGCTTCCAGGTCGGTTGCCGGGCGCGCCTCGCAGACGAAGTAGAGGCGGGCGGTCCGCAGGCGCTCGCGGCGCAGCGGGCCGTCTCCCTCGGGCAGCGACAAGCTCATGGCCCGATTATTGCTGGCTGCGGTTTTTGCTCGCGGCGGCGGAGGGGTAGCATCGGAGAAGTACGGGAGCCCGCGAGGGCTGAGAGGGTGGCATCGAGGCCACCGACCGTTTGGACCTGATCCGGGTAATGCCGGCGGAGGCAAGAGCTTTGACCGAGAAGCGCAGTTTCGATGTATTGGTGGTTGGCGGCGGCGTCATCGGGCTCAGCTGCGCCTGGCGGCTGGCGCAGCGCGGGGCGCGGGTGGCGGTGCTGGAGCGCGGCGAGCCGGGGGGCGGGGCGACGCGAGTGGCAGCCGGGATGCTGGCGCCGGTCGGCGAGCTGACCTTCGGCGAGCCGGAGCTGCTGGAGCTGACGCTGGCGGCGGCGCGGCTGTACCCCGAGTTCGTCGCAGAGCTGGAGGCGGCGAGTGGCGAGAGCACCGGCTACGAACAACTCGGCGCTCTGCACGTCGCCCTCGACCGCGACGAGGCCGCGCAGCTGCGGCGGGTCCACGACCTGCAGCGCTCACTGGAGCTAGAGGCGGAGTGGCTGCCGCCGCGGCGCTGCCGCGACTTGGAGCCGGGCCTGACGCCGTCGTTTCACGGCGGCGTCTTCGCAGCGGGAGAGGCGGTGGTCGATCCGCGGGCGCTGACCAAGGCACTACTGGCGGCACTGCGTGCCGCGGACGTCGAGGTGCTCACGGGGTCTGAGGTGATCGAGGGGGTCTTCGAGGACAATCGGCTAGACGGGTTGCGAACCCGCGATCACAAGCTGTCAGCCGAGACGGTTGTGCTCGCCAGCGGCGCCTGGTCCGGCGCGGCGGACTGGCTGCCGGAGCACGCCCGTCCGCCGGTGCGCCCGGTCAAAGGCCAGATCCTGGAGCTGCGCCGCCGCGACGGCGAGCCGCCCGCGCGGCGCATCCTCTCCTCCGAGCGCGTCTACCTGGTGCCACGCGGCGACGGCCGCCTGATCGTCGGCGCCACCGTCGAAGAAATGGGCTTCGACACCACCGTCACGGCTGGCGGCGTCCACGAGCTCCTGCGCGAGGCCTACCGCCTCCTGCCCGATGTCGCAGAGATGGAGCTGCTCGGCGTCACCGCCGGCCTCCGTCCCGGCACCCCGGACAACCTCCCCCTCGTCGGCCCTGGCACGATTGACGGCCTCGTCTTCGCCACCGGCCACTTCCGCAACGGCATCCTCCTCGCGCCCCTGGCGGCTCAAACCGTCGGCGATCTCCTCTCCGGCGAACGGCGTTCGTCCTTTTCGGGGCATATGCCTATAAAAGGACGAACGCCGGCGGAGGTGGCGCGGTGAGGATCGAGCTGAACGGGCAGCCGCAGGAGCTGCCGGAGCAGTCGGCGCTCGACGCCGCTGTGCGCGCGTCCGGCGCCTCCGCGGACGGCCGCGGCATCGCCGTGGCGCTCGACGGCGAGGTCGTTCCGCGCTCCGAGTGGGAGACGACGCCGCTGCGCGAGGGGCAGGCGGTCGAGGTGCTGGCGGCGATCCAGGGCGGCGCCGAAACGTGGGAGCTCGGCGGTCGCGAGTGGGGCTCGCGGCTGATCGCCGGCACCGGCGGCTTCCGCTCGCTGGAGCAGATGGAAGCGGCGCTGCGGGCCGCGGGGACCGAGATCGTCACCGTCGCCCTGCGCCGGATCGACCCCGCGGCCGAGGGCTCGGTCCTCGACGTGATCGACCGCCTCGGCCTCTTCGTCCTCCCCAACACCGCCGGCTGCTACACCGCCCGCGACGCCGTCCGCACCGCCAAGCTCGCCCGCGAGGCTTTCCAGACCGACTGGATCAAGCTCGAGGTGATCGGCGACGACCGCACGCTCTATCCCGACGCGGTCGAGCTGGTCGACGCCGCCGAGCAACTCGTCGCCGACGGCTTCACCGTCCTCCCGTACACCAACGACGACCCGATCCTCGCCCGCCGCCTCGAGGAGGTCGGCTGCGCCGCGGTGATGCCGCTCGGCTCGCCGATCGGCTCCGGCGCCGGCATCCGCAACCCGTACAACATCGCGATCATCACCGAGCGGGCCGAGGTCCCGGTCATTCTCGACGCCGGCATCGGCACCGCCTCCGACGCCGCCCAGGCCCTGGAGTTGGGCTGCGACGCCGTCCTCGCCGCCAGCGCCATCTTCGGCGCCGCCGACCCCGTCGCGATGGCCACCGCCCTGCGCCGCGCCGTCGAGGCCGGCCACCTCGCCCACCGCGCCGGCCGCATCCCCCGCCGCACCCACGCCGAGGCCAGCACCGCCTACGAAGGCCTCCCCGACCTCTCCTAAAGCTCCCAGCACGCCACTCAGCCTCCCTCTACCATGAGCACTTCGCCCCTGTAGCTCAGCTGGTTAGAGCGGCGGCCTTTTAAGCCGCGCGGCGCGGGTTCGAGTCCCGCCGGGGGCATTAAACGCTGGGGCTTCGCCGGCCTTCACAACTCCACACTCCTCTCCAACTTCTGCGGTTTGCAGCGCTTTACGGGCGTTCCAGAGCGGCGATTAGCCAAATAGGCAGATAGATCATTCTTGTTTTGCCCTATTTGGCGTAGAAACTTTGGTGCATCTTCAGGGGTTGGTACGACTGATTGTCATCTAAGGAACTGCCAGTTGCGAGCGCGGTTCCGAAATCAGTCAGGAGACCTAGGCCATTGGCTACGAATGGCCCGCGCCGACGCGCGGGCGCCAAGTCAGCCGGTAGATCCGGCTCATCGCGAGGCTCACGCTCGCGGAGCTCCCGCTACCCGACGTTGCGGCCGGGCCCGGGGCTCTCGCCGGAGGAGGTCGCCGCCCACCAGCGCGGGCGGCTGAAGGAGGCGATGGTCGAGCTCGTCTCCGAGCGCGGCTACAACGCAGTCCCCGTCGCAGCGCTGACCAGGCACGCCCACGTTTCGAAGCGGGATTTCTACAGGCTCTTTGCCGGCAAGGAGGAGTGTTTCCTCGCTGCCTACGACAACATCGTCAGTCAATCGGTGCGCGGGATCCTCGCTGCCGCCGAGGATGAGGGGGACTGGCGCGAGCGGCTCCGGCTCGAGTTTCTCGCTTTCGCCGATCAAATCGCCGGCAGCCCGGAGGCAGCGCGGCTGGCTCTGGTCGAGATCTTCGCCGTCGGCACTGTCGCGGTGGAGCGGGCGCTGGGTACGAACCGGCTATTCGAGGCGCTGGTGGCGAAGAACTTCGCTCTCGCGGGCGCGCCTCCCCGGGTGCCGCGGCTGGTGGTGAAAGGGATCGTCGCCGGCTGCTTTCGGGTGGCGCGGGCGGGGCTGTTCTCCGGGCGTTCCGGGCGGCCGGTACTCGACGGGGACGAGCTGGTCGAGTGGGTGCTCTCCTTGTGCGACGCCGACGTCGCCCGCCTGTGCGGCCTCGGGGTTACGGACGCGCCGCCGCTGCCCGCGATAGCTGCCGAGCCGCCGCTTGGCGACGAGCGCGCGATGATCCTGGCGGCGATGGCGAAGCTGGCCAGCAAGGACGGTTACGCGACGCTGACGGTACCGCGGGTTTGCGCCGCCGCCGGTGTCTCCAGGCGCAGCTTCGATGCCCACTTCGACGGGGTGGCGGACTGCTTCCCGGCGGCGCTCGAGATGCTCAGCGATCGCATACTGGCTGCAGCGGAACCCTCCTACCTCACGGCCGACGGCTGGGCGAGCGGCGTCCACCGCATGGTCGCCGACCTCTGCCAGCGCCTTGCCGGCGACTCCGCCTTCGCTGGCCTTGCCTTTCTCGAGATCTTGTCGCCAGATCCCGAGGTGATCCGGTGGCGCGGCGAGATGATTGCCAAGCTGGCTTCGATGCTTCGGCAGGGCGCGCCGCCGGGGCGGCAGCCGACCATGTTCGCGGCAGAAGCATCGGTCGGAGCGATGTGGGGAGTGATCCACCACTTCGTCGCCACCGGGTACGGCGCACAGCTACCGAAGGCGGCGCCGGTGCTCACCTATCTCGCGCTCGCCCCGGCGCTCGGAGGGGCGGCGGCGGTCGACGTGATCGTCGCCGAGGTCGCTGGAAACTGAAGCGCCGGTATAGATAGAAACCGTTTTGCAAGAGCGGTTGTCTCGCTCTGTACGGAGTTGGATGCTCACGCATGCGGCGTTGGGTGGCCGCAATGAGCCGTGCCAGGGGGTGGTTCGGCATTGCGGTATTCGGCGCGTCGCGCACGAATGGGGGCCGGAGCCTGAGTGGACTGGGATCGGGCCCGGCCTCCATGACGCCTCAAAGAAGCGGCATGTCTGTGCTCTACTTGAGCGATGGCGGGAAGGGACGGAGCCGACGGCAGCGACGGGGCGCGGCACGACCGGAACCTGCTGCGTGTCCCGGTCGATCTCGAGGCCGACGACGAGCGCCGCATCGAGCGGATCCGGAAGGAGATCGACGGCGCCTTCCACGCGCTGCGGGACATCCCAGAGGGCGTCTCGATTTTCGGCTCGGCGCGGGTCGAGGAGGGGCACCGCTGGTACGAGCTGGCGCGCGAGACCGCGGCCTGCCTCACCCACCACGGCTACACGGTGATCACCGGCGGCGGTCCTGGCCTGATGGAGGCCGCCAACCGCGGCGCCGCCGAGGCCGGCGGCCTTTCGGTCGGGCTCAACATCGAACTGCCGCACGAGCAGGAGGTCAACCCCTACGTCAACCGTCGGCTCCAGTTCCACTACTTCTTCGCCCGCAAGCTGATGTTCGTCCGCTTCGCCCGCGCCTTCGTGATCATGCCTGGCGGCTTCGGCACCCTCGACGAGATGTTCGAGTCCCTGACCCTGATCCAGACCCACCGCATCCACCACTTCCCCACCATCCTTGTCGACTCCGAATTCTGGGACCCCCTGCTCGAATGGATCGACCACGGCCTCGAGGACCACGGCCTGATCTCCCCCGGCGACAAAGAGCTCCTCGTCGTCGCAGACGAACCGATGCAGGTCTGCAAACACGTAATGCGGGCCAGCGAACGGCAGCGGGCGCTGGCGAGTTGATAACGAACGTCCGTTCGCGGTTATCCGACTCGGTGGCTACACTGGTTTGCAAGAACTTGGCTCTCGGATGGCGAAAGAGCCCCTGGGCTCTGCCTTAGACGGCTAGCTGTCCGGGGGCCAAGTTCTTTCTAGTAGTAGTGAGTCGGCCCGATCGACCACACGTCGAACTCGGAGCCGATCTTGTCCTTGATCAGGTCGTAGGAGCGCTCGTCTTCTCGCTCCCACTTCCGTTGGATGGCCCAGACGCAGTAATCGATGACCTGGAGACATGGGTCGCTGGCGGCTGGCCAGAACGCGACACGGTGGGATGCGCACGGAGAGACCTGTGCGACGACTTCATCGACAGCCCCGTGGAAGGTGGCGCGCTTCTTCTTGGTGCCAAGACTGGATGCGATGACGAACAGACGATCGACCTTGCTCGCGATTGCTGGAGCGA
>JBQCEW010000254.1:0-3578 GCA_051959815.1 Solirubrobacterales bacterium | reverse complement strand
GGCCTTCGTGGAAGAGGCGGAGGGCGTTGTAGGTGAGGGCGCGGGAGGCTTCGGCGCGGGTGGCCATCTCCGCTACCTGGTGCCGGATCGCCTGGAACCTGCCGATCGGGCGGCCGAAGGCTTCGCGGTCGGTCGCGTAGGCGACGGTGATCTCTATAAGGCGCTGCATCGCGCCGACAGCGCCGATCGCCATCAACAGCCGCTCCCAGGCGAAGTTAGCCATGATCAGCTTGAAGCCGCCGTTCTCCTCGCCGAGCAGGTTCTCGGCCGGCACCTCGACGTCGCTGAAGGAGATTTCGCCGGTGTCGGAGGAGTGCCAACCCATCTTCTCCAGCTTGCGGCTGACCTCGTAGCCGGGCATCTCGCGCTCGAGGACGAGGAAGGAGATGCCGCCGTGGCCGCCGTCCTCGCTCGTCTTGCAGGCGCAGACGAGAAAGTCGGCGCGGACGCCGTTGGTGATGAACGTCTTGGCGCCGTTGACGACGTAGGTGTCGCCGTGGCACTTGGCGGTGGTGGCGAGGGAGGCGACGTCGGAGCCGGCGCCCGGCTCGGTAATCCCGAGGGCGCCGATCTTCTCGCCGGCGATCCCGGCCGGAAGCCAGCGCTGCTTCTGTTCCTCGGTGCCGAACTTGAAGATCGGCGGCATCGCGATCGAGGCGTGGGCGTTGAGGCCGGCGGCAACGCCGCCGGAGCCGCCGGAGCGGGCCAGCTCCTCGACCCAGACCGCGTCGTGCAGGTGGGTGCCGCCCTGGCCGCCGAGCTCCTCCGGGAACTTGAGGCCGAGGAAGCCAAGCTCGGCGCAGCGACCGAAGAGCTCCCGAGGGAATTCCCGCGCCGCCTCCCACTCTTCGACGTGCGGCGCGATCTCGTTGGTTACGAAACGGGCGACGGTCTGCCGCAGCTCCTCGTGCTCCTCGCCGAAGGGTGGAAGGGTCGCGCGGGCGCCGCTGTCCTTGACGACGGTCATGCCGCGTCCTTGCTGGCCGGCGCTTCCCAGTCCGCGAGCATCCTGTAGCCGCGGCCCTCGTGGTCGAAGCCGAGCAGGTCGCCCTGCGGGTTCTTCTTGCCGCCGTGGTGGTAGGCGCGCACCTCGGCGATCTTGCCGTCGCGGATCAGGAACCACTCGGTGCCGCGGTCGAGGCGCTTCTCGCCCTTCTCCGGGTCCCGCCAGGTCATCGTCCACTCGATCACGACCTGATCGCTCTGCTCGATCAGGTTCTCGATGTACCACTGAGCGTTGATCGTCGAGACGCCGAGCGCTGCAAAGCCGCCGATCGTCTCCGCCCCCTCGTGCGGGCCGAGACGCGTGTAGTAGTGGACCGCGTCGTCGGTGAAGTGCGCCGAGACGGCCGCGGCATCCCCCGTGTCCAGGTCCTCGTAGTAGGCGCGGACGCGCTCGGTTCCGGTCATCGTTCCGATCCGTGTTCCTTATGGTCGCTATGCGAGCAAAAGGAACACTGCTGGGATCTACAGCCCGTAGCTGCGGCCGATCACGTCGAGCATTACCTCGTCGGTGCCGGCGCCGATGCGGTTGAGGCGGACGTCGCGGTAGGCACGCTCGATCTCGTACTCCTTCATGTAGCCGTAGCCGCCGAGGATCTGGACGCACTCGTCGGCGACCTCGCAGGCGATGCGGGAGGCGAAGAGCTTGGCCATCGTGATCTCGCGCACCGGGTACTCGCCGTTGCCGAAGCGCCAGGCGGTCGCGTAGGTGAACTGCTTGGCGGCCTCGACCTTGGTCGCCATCTCGGCGAACTTGTGGCGGATCGCCTGGAACTTGCCGATCGGCCGGCCGAAGGCTTCCCGCTCCTTCGCGTAGACGAGGGTTTTTTCGATCATCCGCTCGGCTCCCGCATGGCAGCCGGCGGCGGCAACCAGCCGCTCGCCCTGGAGCTCCCAGGCGATGTGGTAGAAGCCCTTGCCGACCTCGCCAAGCACGGCGTCGGCCGGGACGCGGACGTCTTCGAAGGCGAGTTCGCCGGTATCGGAGGCATGCATCCCCATCTTCTCCAGCTCCTTGGAGACGGTGAAGCCGGGGACCTTCTCGCCGTTCTCATCCTTCAAGTCGACGATGAAGAGGGTGATGCCGGCGTGGCGCTCGTTCGGGTCGGTCTTGGCGACGAGGACGATGAAGTCGGCGCGCGGGCCGTTGGTGATGAAGGTCTTCGACCCGTTGATCACGTATTCGTCGCCGTCGCGGATCGCGGTGGTGCGGATGCCGGCGACGTCGGAGCCGGCGCCCGGCTCGGTGATCCCGAGGCAGGCGACCTTCTCGCCCTTCATCCCCGGTTCGAGGTACTTGCGCTTCTGCTCCTCGGTCCCGAGCAGGTGGACGGGGGGGAGGGTCATGTCGGTCTGCACCGCGAAGCCCATGTTGGTGCCGCCGGAGCCGGAGTAGCTCATGCACTCGGCCCGCACTAGCGAGTAGAAGTAGTCGCCGCCCTGGCCGCCGTACTCCTCCGGGAAGCAGAGGCCGAGGTAGCCGAGGTCGCCGGCCCGTTTCATTTTCTCGGTCGGCCAGTAGGTGTCCTCCCACTCGTTGCGGTGGGGCCAGAGCTCCTTTTCGACCCACGAGCGCATCGACTCGCGCAGGTCTTCGTGCTCCTGGCTGAAGATGAAGTGCTTGCGCCCGGACTCGAAGTCGGGCTTGATGACGCGGGAGCCGTCGCTGGTCGCGGTCGCCACTGTCTCTCTCCTCCTCGTAGTTGCGGGGCGCAGGCCCCAATACGAAGTGGACAGTAGCACTTCCCACTTTCAGCAATGCTATGGTCCTGCGCGATGAGTCAGGGAGAGAGCCAGTGGAGCGGCGAGAAGGTCGCCTACGAGGTGGCCGACGGTGTCGCCACGGTGACGCTGAACGATCCGGACAAGCGCAACATGCTCTCCGGCCAGATGCTGGTCGAGCTGGTCGAGGCGATGGAGCTCGCCAAAGCTTCAGACGAGGTGCGCGCGGTCGTCCTCACCGGCTCGGGGGACAAGGCCTTCTGCGCCGGCGCCGACCTCGGCGGCTTCGCGGCCGACGTGCCGCTGATCGCCAAACACTTCGCCTCCGACCTCTTCCTCGAGTTCTTCCGGCTGATGCCGCGGCTCGGCAAGCCCTCGCTCTGCGCCGCCAACGGCCACGTGCTCGCCGGCGGGATGGGCCTCGCCCTCTCCTGCGACCTGGTGATCGCCAAAGAGGGCGCCACCTTCGGCACGCCGGAGATCAACGTCGGCGCCTTCCCCTACATGATCATGTCGATCATCTACCGCAACGTCCCGCGGAAGAAGGTCAACGAGATGATGCTGCTGGGCGAGCGGCTCTCGGCTGAGCAGGCGGTCGAGTACGGACTGGCCAACAAGGTCGTCCCGGCGGACGGGTTCGACGCCGCCGTCGCCGAATGGGCGGCCAAGCTCGCCTCGAAGAGCCCGGTGCTGATGCGGCTCGGCCACGACGCGATGTACCGCCATCAGGACATGGCGCTCGACGACGCGCTCGAGTTCCTGCGCTCGCAGCTCTCGCTCACCTTCACCACCGAGGACATCGTCGAGGGGGTCACCGCCTTCTTCGAGAAACGCGACCCGCAGTGGAAAGGACG
>JBQCEW010000253.1:0-6938 GCA_051959815.1 Solirubrobacterales bacterium | reverse complement strand
CTTGTCATACAGCAGCGGCGCCTTGCGGGCGGCGTCGCGCACGTGCTGCTCGCCCACCGGATCGTCACCGGCCACGCCCACCGCGGCCTCCAGGATGTTCAGCGCGTTGCGGGCATCCCCGCCCGCGGACTGCACGATCTGGTCGCGGACGGCGGGGTCGATGGTGGCCTTCAGGACCGCCGCCCCCCGGTCGACGATGCGGCCCAGCGCCTGCTCGTCGAGCGGGTCGAGCTGGTACAGCTGGCAGCGCGAGAGCAGCGCCGAGTTGACCTCGAAGTAGGGGTTCTCGGTGGTGGCGCCGATCAGCGTCAACGTCCCGTCCTCGACCGCCGGCAGCAGCGCGTCCTGCTGGGCCTTGTTGAAGCGGTGGATCTCGTCGAGGAAGAGAATCGTCGGCCGCCCATTCGCCCGCCGCCGCTCCCGCGCCCGCTCGATCACCCCCCGAATCTCGGCTTTGCCGGCATTCACCGCCGACTCCTCCTCAAAGGCCCCCTGCGCCCCCGCCGCCGCGATCCGCGCCAGCGTCGTCTTCCCCGCCCCCGGCGGCCCATACAGAATCGCGCTGTGCGGCCGCCCACTCTCAATCGCCCGTCGCAACGCCGCCCCCGCCCCCAGCACATGCTCCTGCCCGATCACCTCGTCCAGCGAGCGCGGCCGCATGCGGACCGCGAGCGGGGCGTCCATCGAGGGTCGCGGCGGCTCAGAGCCTTCGGCTTCGCCCGTGTCGAAAAGCCGATCGAACGTCATCGTTATTCCTCGTTTCCGGGCACCAAACCGCTGGCTTTTTCCTCTGCGACTTCCCGTTCGGCCCGTTTCAGGAAATCGGCTTGATGCATCTTGAAAGCCGTCGCGGTGTCTTGAACTGGCTTTAGGTCACCGGTTTCCAGCACGCGGGCACCGGCTGCCGTCACCACTGCAAGTTGGATAGGTCCACCCACGTTTTGTGCGGACGCATTAACTGCATCGTCAGTCACAGTGTGAACGAGCATCTTGGCGGCCTCCAAGGGCAGCGTCTCATACTCCAAGAATCCTGATCTGCTGAACCCAAAGAAGGCGTACTGCGCCAGCTCCTTGCTGCTTGGGCTGCCGGCAGCGCCGTATCCCTGCTCCTGCAGTTCGACGATCCCGTCGCTTCGGGCCTGAAGCAGGTGGTACTCGTCTTCAGCCTTCGAATACCAGGCAAAGAGACCCTTGAATAGTCCGCCGGCCAGCTGCCCCGTAGGTTGTTCCAAGTCCTTTGCCGTGTCTCGCATTGCCTGGCTGACGGCTTGCCGACCGGAATCGCGGTCGGGATCCGGATCAAGGATCACCTTTTTGAAGTGAGCTTCAAGCGCCTGAGCAGCCGGGACAGGGCCCGCAATCCCCCAGATGATGCGGTGAGGAGTCCGGTGAAGCTTACGAGCCGTCGTCTTCAGGCCTCCTTCGACCGTGATCTGGCTGTCTGAGCCGAGGACGACTGCGTCGTTGCACTTGAGGCCCGTGATGAGAGTCATCTCACCTGGAGCCTAGAGGGATGGCTGCTGCTTACTCGCCGCGCCGGAATACAGACTTGGACGCGTATTCGGGGTACCGGTCGTAAACGTCCTCGAGCAACGCCTTGAAGCTTTTCGACGCCACTTCTTTCTTTATGCGATAGAGCTGCTGAGCCACCCGTTCCGAGGGCTCGCGCCGAAGCAGTTCGCGCCCCGCTTGCATGCCCTTCTCGGTAGCCACATAGCGCGACCACGACTGGCCCTGAACTGGTACCTCTTTCACTAGGCCCGCGGACACGAGGTCATCGAGATCAGAATAAATCTGAGCGCTCATAGGACCGTAGTTGTACGGGATGAAACCGTACTTCTCTCTACTATCCCCCTCGCCCTCCTGTGCGTCGAGGAACATTCCCTTTTGCAATCGCACAGGATCAAGACCGCGTGGAGCGCCGTCTAGAGCGACAAACAGGAGAAGTCGATCACGTGCCTGCATGTAGTGGAATGCTACTGGTCGCGAGGCCGTCAAGCTGACGGCCAGCCGTCAGCTTGACGGCGTCGACGGACAGAACCGAATCCCCTCCGGCTTAGAATCCTGGTCATGGAGAGCGCAACGGCAGTTCAGACGGCCCCGTCCACTTCGACCCTCGAGTCGTCCAATCCGGCGACCGGGGAGCTGGTCGGCTCGGTGCCGACGATCGTGCCTGAGGAAGTGCAGGGCGTGGTCGACGACGTGGCGCGGATCCAGCCGGCCTGGGCAGAGTTGCCGGCGAAGACGCGGGCCGCTTATATGCGCCGGGCGGCTGACGCGCTGCTCGACGACATCGACGAGATCGCCGAGCTGCTGACGAGGGAGCAGGGCAAGCCGCGCAACGAGGCCTACACGATGGAGCTGTTGCCGACTGTCGACGCGCTGCACTGGTGCGCGAAGGCGGGGCCGAAGATCCTCGCGGACGAGAAGGTGCCGATGACCCAGGCCTTCACGCTCTCCAAGAAAGGTCGCTTCAGCTACGAGCCGATCGGCGTCGTCGGCGTGATCGCGCCCTGGAACTACCCCTGGTCGATCCCCTTCGGCGAGGTCGCGATCGCGCTGATGGCCGGCAACGGCGTGGTGCTGAAGCCGGCCAGCCTGACGCCGCTGCTGGGCGAGCGGATCGCGCGGGTCTTCGAGAAGGGCGGTTTGCCGGAGGGCCTGGTCCGGGTCGTCCACGGCGGTGGCCGCATCGGCGACGCGCTCTGCCGCTCCAGCGTCGGCAAGGTCTTCTTCACCGGCTCGGTCGAGGTCGGCCGCAAGGTCGGCGAGGTCTGCGCCGGGGAGCTCAAGGGCAGCGTCTTGGAGCTCGGCGGCAAGGACCCGATGATCGTCTGCTCCGACGCCGACCTCGACAACGCGATCTCCGGCGCGATCTGGGGCGGCTTCGCCAACGCCGGCCAGACCTGCTCGGGGATCGAGCGCGTCTACGTGATGCGCGACATCGCCGACCGCTTCGTCGAGGGCGTCGTCGCCGAAGCCGAAAAGATGCGGATCGGCGACCCGATCGAGTGGGACACCGAGATCGGCCCGATGACCTCCGAGGAGCAGTACGGGATCGTCGTCGACCTGATCGAGGACGCGGTCGCCTCCGGCGCCACCAGGCGCTGCGGCGGCCCGGTCGATCCGCCCGGCCTCGCCGCCGGCCGCTACATCGCCCCCACCGTCCTCACCGGCGTCACCCACGAGATGCGGATCATGCGCGAGGAGATCTTCGGCCCGGTGCTGCCGATCGTCGTCGTCGACTCCGAGCAGGAGGCGATCGACCTCGCCAACGACTCCGAGTTCGGCCTCGGCGCCTCGGTCTGGACCAAGGACCGCCAGCGCGGCGCCCGCATCGCCCGCCGGATCGAGTCCGGAATGGTCTGGGTCAACGACCACTCCTTCAGCCACGGCGCCTGCCAGTGCTCGTGGGGCGGCGTCAAGGACTCCGGCCTCGGCCGCTCGCACTCGAAATTCGGCTTCTACGAGTGCGTCAACATCAAGATGAACGCCTGGGAGCCGGGGCTGACCCGCGACATGTGGTGGCACCCCTACGACGAAACCCTCGGCAACGCCATCCGCGCCTCGGCCCGCATCCTCTACGGCAAAGGCGAGGTTCGCGCGAAAGCGCTGCGCGAGGGAATGGGGCCACTGCTGAAAGTCGGGCGGCGGACGATGCAGAAGCGGCGCAACGGCGCGCGCTAACGAGCCAGCTCGATCGTCCGCGAGCGGTCGCCCTGGCAGACGTAGATCGTCCCCGCGGCACCCTCGCTGCGCCGCTTCACCTTGGCGTAGAAGTGGGACAAGCTGATCCCGGCAAAGCCGGAGACTTCGACGCTCCATCTGCCGTTGCCGCCGGTGATGTCGTGTCCCAGCGCCTGATCCGGACCATTCTCGATCACCCGGTAAAGGACGACCTTGCGCTGTTCCACGCAGGCATGATTGGAGGCGGTGACGCGGCCGGCGAAGAGGAGTCCGTGGCGGTTGGCGATCGACACCTTCGACGGGATGCGAACGGTGCGGGTGGCGCTGGCGACTGCCGCAACCACCAGCACAGACGCGACAAGCAGGATCGCGATCAGGCCTCCACGCTTCACAATCCCATCTTAGATGCCAGCTGAGCAGGAAAAAGTCGCGCTCGCAATCAGAGTCGCGGCGCTGCGGCGTGACTACGGCGAGCGGCCGGCGCTCGACGGCGTCGGCTTCGAGCTGGCGGCCGGCGAGTCGCTGGTCGTCCTCGGCCCCAACGGGGCCGGCAAGACGACGCTGCTGCGGGTCCTGGCGACGCTGCTGCGCCCGAGTGGCGGCGAGGCGACGGTGCTCGGCTGCTCGCTGCCGGACGAGGCCTGGAAGCTGCGGGGGCGGATCGGCTATCTCGGCCACGAGCCGCTGCTCTACCGCGACCTCTCCGGGCGCGAGAACCTGCGCTTCCAGGCGCGCCTGCACGGGATCGGGCGGGGGGCCGCCGAGGCGCGGATCGAGGAGCTGCTGCGGGCGGTGGAGATGGAGCGGCGTGCCGACGAGCGGGTCGCCGAGCTTTCGGCGGGGATGCGCCAGCGACTCTCGATCTGCCGCTGCGTCCTCCACGAGCCGGAGCTGCTGCTGCTCGACGAGCCCGACTCCAACCTCGACGTCGAGGGGCGCGAGCTGGCCCGCGAGCTGATCGGCGCCGGCCGCACCCGCGTCGTCGTCACCCACGACCCCGAGCGCCACCTGCCCGAGGCCGACCAGGTGCTGCGGCTCGGCATCGGCGAGAGGGCGGTGGTCTCGTGACCCCCTCCCGTGCCGCCTTCGCCGCGATCCTCGCCAAGGACCTGCGCTCGGAGCTGCGCACCCTGCAGTCGCTGCCGGCGATGGCCCTGTTCAGCGTCACCACCTTCATCGTCTTCCGCTTCGGCCTCGACCGCACCAGCCTCTCCGGCAGCCTCGCCGCCGGGGTGCTCTGGGCGACGCTGCTGTTCGCCGCCGTCCTCGGCATCAACCGCCTTTTCGTCGCCGAGCGCGAGGAGGGCGGCTTCGACGCGATCCGCCTGGCGCCGATCGACCGCAGCGTCCTCTTCGCCGCCAAGGTGGCGGCGCTGCTCGTCTACCTGGCGGCGCTGGAGCTGGTCGCGGTGCCGATCTTCTCCCTCTTCTTCCTCGACAGCGCCGGCGGGCTCGGCCCGCTCGTCGCTGTCCTCCTCCTGGCCGACCTCGGCCTTGCCGTCACCGGCACGCTGATCTCCTCGATGGCGGTCAACTCGCGCGCCCGCGACCTGCTGGTGCCGCTGGTCCTGCTGCCGCTGGCGGTGCCGCTGATGATCGCCGCCACCGGCGCCACCGAGCACCTGCTGGCGCTGGGCGGTCCTTCCTATGACCGCTTCGGCACCTGGCTGATGGTGCTCGGCCTATACGATCTGATCTTCGGCCTGGTCGGCTACGCCGTCTTCGACTTCCTCCTTGAGGACTGACCGGGCGCCACCTGTCCCCATCTCTTCTGAGCATGTACGGCAAAGGACTGAAGCCCCTCTCGATCGCCACCGTGGCGATGATCGCGCTGTCGCTCTCGCTGGTCTTCTTCTACGCGCCGCTCGACGCCGACCAGGGCTTCATCCAGAAGATCTTCTACCTGCACGTGCCGCTGGCGATGACGGCGCTGGTCGGCTTCATCGTCGGCGGCGTCTTCGCGGTCGCGCACCTGCGCACGAATGACCGCAAGTGGGACGCCTACTCCTACGTCGCGATCCACATCTCGGTGATCTTCGGCGTCGCGGTGCTGATCACCGGCGCGATCTGGGCCAAGGCCTCCTGGGGGCACTGGTGGGTCTGGAACGAGCCGACCCTGGTCAGCTTCCTGATCGTCTTCCTGCTCTACGCGACCTACTACCCCTTCCGCTACGCGATCGAGGACCGCGACCGCCAGGCCCGCTACGCCTCCGTCTTCGCCGTCACCGCCGGCGCCTTCGTGCCGCTCAACTTCATGGCCGTGCGGATGGCGCAGAGCCTCGTCCACCCGCGCGTCTTCGCCACCAGCAACGGCGGGCTGCCCGGGGAAATGATGCTGACCTTCCTCTGCTGCCTCGCGGCGATGGCCCTGCTCTGGGTGACGCTGGTGAAATTCGAGCTGACGGCGAAGAGCGCCTCGGGCCAGGTCAAGCGCCTGCGACGGGCGCTCGACGCGCCCACGCCCGGCAGCTCCTCGCGGATCGCCCCGGAGGTGAGCTGATGTTGCTGCCGCTGGGCGCGCCGGCGCTGCCGCTGGACGAGGCCGGCAAGTACGTCGCCGGCGCCTACGTCGTCTTCGTCGTGCTCCTCGTCGTCTACGTCGCGATCATGGCGGCGAAAGTGCAGCGGATCGAGCGCGAACTGCGCGAGGTCGCCGCGATCGCGGAGGAGCGCAAAGGCGAAAAAGAGGAGGTGCGCGCCTGATGTCTGAGCTCCTGGCACTTGGCGTCTCCCACAAGACCGCGCCGCTCGACCTGCGCGAGCGCCTCTCGCTGACCGAGGGGCGGGCGGTGAGCGCGCTGGCCGAGCTGACCGCGGCAAAGGGGATCCACGAGGCGGCGGCCATTTCCACCTGCAATCGGACGGAGCTCTACCTGATCGTCTCCGACCCGGTAGAGGCCGAGTCGACCGCGCTCGGCGTCCTCACCCGCCAGGCCGAGATCCGCCCGACCGAGCTGCTCGGTCATCTCTACTCGCTGCGCGCGAGCGAGGCCGCGCGGCACCTGCTGCAGGTGACCGCGGGGCTGGACTCGATGATCCTCGGCGAGGCCGAGATTCAGGGGCAGGTGAAACGGGCCTACGAGCTGGCGCTGGTCGAGGGCGCGACCGGGCCGATCCTCAACCGCCTCTTCCGCGGCGCCCTCTCGGCTGGCGGCCGCGCCCGCGAGGAGACCGGGATCAGCGAGAAAGGCGTCTCGATCCCCTCGGTCGCGGTCGAGCTGGCGCGGCGGGCGCTCGGCGACCTCTCCGAG
>JBQCEW010000252.1:0-6271 GCA_051959815.1 Solirubrobacterales bacterium | reverse complement strand
GAGGCCGCCCGCCACCTGCTGCAGGTGACCGCCGGGCTCGACTCGATGATCCTCGGCGAGGCCGAGATCCAGGGCCAGGTCAAACGCGCGTATGAGCTGGCGCTGGTCGAGGGCGCCACCGGCCCGATCCTCAACCGCCTCTTCCGCGGCGCCCTCTCGGCCGGGGGCCGTGCCCGCGAGGAGACCGGGATCGGCGAGAAGGGCGTCTCGATCCCCTCGGTGGCGGTCGAGCTGGCGCGGCGGGCGCTCGGCGACCTCTCCGAGAAGCGCGTCCTCGTCGGCGGCGCCGGCGAGACCGCCGAGCTGGTCGCCAAGGCGCTGGTCGCCCGCGGCGTCGCCACCGTCTTCGTCGCCAACCGCCACTACGACCGCGCGATCGGCCTCGCCCAGCGCTTCGACGGCACCGCGGTCCGCTTCGAAGAGCTGCCCGAGCAGCTCACAAGCGCCGACATCGTCGTCTCGGCTACGAACTCGCCCCACCACATCGTCGAGCGCGAAGGGCTCGAGCAGGTGATGGCGGCACGGCCCGAGCGGCCGCTGCTGGCGATCGACCTGGCGGTGCCGCGCGACATCGAGCCCGCCTGCCGCGAGATCGCCGGGGTCGCCGTCCACGACATCGACGACGTGCAGCAGATCGTCGAACGCAACGAGAGCGGCCGCGAGGCGGAGGCGCGGCGGGCCGAGCAGATCATCGAGGCCGAGCTCGACCGCTTCGAGCGCTGGCTCGCCTCGCTGGAGGTGGTGCCGACGATCAGCGCCCTGCGCGAGCGCGGCGACGAGGTCGTGCGGCGGGTCCTGGCCGAGAACGACGGTCGCTGGGAGAGCCTCAGCGACGCCGACCGCGAGCGGCTGGAGACGATGGCGAAGGCGATCGCCTCGCGGCTGCTGCACGAGCCGACCCTGCGCATCCGCCGCTCGGCCGGCAGCGACGACGCCTACTTCTACGTCAGCGCCCTGCGCGAGCTCTTCGGTCTCGACGTCGAGACCGAGCCGGAGGGCGAGGCGCGCGGGAACGTGACGGAGTTGCGCCGCGACAAACGCAGCAAGGGCTAGGCGTGCGGATCGCCACTCGCGGCAGTGCCTTGGCGCTGACCCAAGCCCGCTGGGTCGCCGATCGGCTTGACGGCGCGGAGCTGGTCGAGGCGAGCTCGGACGGCGAGCCGGGCGACAAGTCGCGCTTCGTGCGCGGGGTCGAGCGGGCGCTGCTGGCGGGCGAGGCGGAGATCGGCGTGCACTCGGCCAAGGACCTGCCGGGGGAGATGCCGGAGGGACTGGAAATCGCCGGGGTGCCGGAGCGAGAGGACCCGACGGACGCCTGGATCGGCGTCGGCGCCTCGCTCGACGACGTGCCGGAGGGAGCACGCGTGGGAACGGCGGCCCTGCGCCGTCGCGCCCAGCTTCTGGCAGCGCGGCCGGACCTGCGGGTCGAGGAGCTGCACGGCAACGTCGACACGCGGCTGCGCAAGCTCGAAGAAGGCGACTTGGACGCGATCGTCCTCGCCGCTGCCGGCCTGCGACGGTTGGGACGCGAGGACGAGATCGGCTTCAGGCTGTCAGCCGAGCAGATGTGCCCGGCCGCCGGCCAGGGTGCGCTGGCGCTGCAAGTGCGCACCGAGGACGATGGGGCCGGTGACGCAGCCGCTTCAATCAACGACCTGAAGGCGATGCGGGAGCTGACCGCCGAGCGCACCGTCGTCGCCCTGCTGCAAGCGACCTGCAACACCCCCTTGGGCGTGCACGCACAAGTCAATGGTGAGGTCCTGACGATCGACGCCTTCGTAGGCCTCCCCGACGGCAGCGAGTGGGTCCGCGACCGCCATGAAGCAAGCGTCGAAGAACCGTCCCTAGCCGGCGCCGAACTAACCCAGCGCCTCCTAGGCGCCGGCGCCCGCGAGATCCTCGACCGCGCGGAGGCGCAATCGTGATCCCGTGGTTCTTTAGTCGGGACATAGACAACAAAGGAACCACGGGATGAGTGCGCGCCCCGGAACCGTCTATCTCGTCGGCGCCGGTCCGGGGGACCCCGGGTTGATGACGGCGCGGTCGTTGGAACTGATCGCCGATGCCGACGCGATCTTCTACGACCGGCTGATTCCGCCGGGCGCGCTTGGCGGTGCGCGGGAGGACGCAGAGCTCGTCTACGTCGGCAAGCAGCCCGGCGTCCCCTCGGTCCCGCAGGAGGAGATCGGCGAGCGGCTCGTCGAGGCCGCGCGCGCAGGCAAGAGCGTCGTCCGGCTCAAGGGCGGCGACCCGTTCGTCTTCGGCCGCGGGGGTGAGGAGGGGGAAGCGCTGCGCGAGGCGGGGATCGAGTTCGAGGTCGTTCCGGGCGTCACCGCCGGCGTCGCCGCCACCGCCTACGCCGGCATCCCCGTCACCCACCGCGACGACGCCTCCGCCGTCGCCTTCGTCACCGGTCACGAGGACCCGGAGAAGGAAGAGAGCGCGCTCGACTGGGCGGCACTCGCCCGCTTCCCCGGCACGCTCGTCTTCTACATGGGCGTGAAACGTCTGGGCGAGAACGCGGCGGCGCTGATCGAGGCGGGACGAGACCCCGACGAGCCCGCCGCCGCGATCGAACGCGGCACCTGGCCGGGACAGCGGACTGTCAGCGCGACGCTGGGGACGATCGCCGAAGCGGTCGCGCGCGAGGAAGTGAAGGCGCCGGCGCTGATCGTCGTCGGCCAGGTCGCCGACCGCCGCGAGCAGCTCGCCTGGCTAGAGCGCCGCCCGCTGCACGGCCGCCGCGTCGTCGTCACCCGCGCCCGCACCCAGGCCAGCGGCCTCGCCCG
Organism: Solirubrobacterales bacterium; assembly: GCA_051959815.1. GTDB lineage: Bacteria > Actinomycetota > Thermoleophilia > Solirubrobacterales > 70-9 > VAYN01. The sequence goes on along the minus strand of JBQCEW010000252.1, from coordinate 3,482 downwards.
CGCGCTCCGCGACCTCGGTGCCGAGGTGGTCGAGCTGCCGGCGATCAGGGTCGAATCGCGGATCGACTCGCCGGAGGTGCGACAAGCCGTCGAGCAGCTCGGCGACTACTCGCTCGTCTGCCTCACCAGCCCCAACGGCGTCCGACTCCTCTTCGAGGCGATGCAGGAAGCAGGTCGCGACGCACGCGCCCTCGTCGCCGCAACCGTCGCCGCGATCGGCCCTGGCACCGCCCGCGCCCTCGCCGAGCGCGGCATCGCCGCCGACGTCGTTCCGGAGCGCTTCGTCGCCGAGGCGCTGGTCGAAGCCTTGGCGGACGTAGAGGTCGAGGGCAAGCGCGTCCTCGTCGCCCGCGCCACCGAAGCCCGCGACGTCCTCCCCGACGCCCTGCGCGAGCGCGGCGCCGAAGTCGATGTCGTCGCCCTCTACGAAACCGTCCGCGAGGAGCCCGACGAGTCAGAGATCGAGGCGGCCCAGAGCGCCGATTACGTCACCTTCACCAGCTCCTCAACCGTCACGAACCTCGTAGAGGCCCTAGGCGACCGCTTCCCCCGCAACGCCCGCATCGTCTCGATCGGCCCCGTCACCACTGAAGCCGCCCGCACCGCCGGCCTCCAGGTCGACGTCGAAGCCGAGCGCCACGACATCGACGGCCTCCTAGGCGCCCTCCTAGCCGACGCCGCCGAGTGACCCTGGCCATCCCGTGGTTCCTTAGTCAGGACATAGACGACAAAGGAACCACGCGATGACGTTTGGCCACCCGCACCGTCACTTCCGCCGCACCGACTCGACCAACTCGCGCGCCCGGGAGCTCGCCGCGGCAGGAGCGCCCCACGGGACGGTCGTAACCGCTGCCGAGCAGACCGCCGGCCGCGGCCGTCAGGGCCGAACCTGGACCGCCCCCACCGGCAAAGCACTCCTCTATTCGGCGATCGTGCGCCCTCTGGAGGAGCACCACATGATGCTGCCCCTCGCTGCCCCCCTCGCCGTCTGCGAGGCAGCAGAGCAGCTGAATCCCCAACTCGAGTGCAAGGTCAAGTGGCCCAACGACGTCCTAGTCGAAGGCCGCAAGCTAGCTGGCGTCCTAATCGAGGCCCGCCCCCAAGACGGCTGGGCAGTAATCGGCATCGGCCTGAACATCTGCGTCTCCCGAGATGAATTCCCGCCCGAGCTCCAAGCCACCGCCACCTCGATCTTCGACTCCGGTCACAGGACCCAGGAGGGGGGGTCCGCCGGACCCTCCCCTCAGTTGTCCGCCGGACCCCCCCTCCTGGGTCCGCTCAACAACGCCCTGAAGAACTGGGTCCAAGCAGAACCGAACGAGGTACTCGCCGCCTGGCGCGAACGCGATGCTTTGAAGGGCCGCGAAGTCGAGTGGAGTGACGGCTCAGGCGTCGCCGACGGCGTCGACGACCGGGGTTACCTCGTCGTCGTCACCCCCAGCGGCGACCGCATCGCTCTCGGCGCCGGCGAGGTCCACCTCACCCATTTCTGAGGCATCCGCCTGCGAGCGCTTCTTCTCCGGCGCGCCACCGTTGCCCTCCGCCGCTTTGTTCCGTTTGCGCTTACGCCGCCGCTTGCCGCCCTTCGGGAAGTTCTTCAGCAGCTCGCGCGCGACCGCCGAGGGTTTCCGCGCCATCCGCATCCGCGCCCCGCGCAGCACCTCCTCGCCCTCAGGCGTGTGGGAGACCGCGGCCGCCAGCAACGACACCGCCAGGCGCCGATCCTGTTTGCGCGACGCGTGCACCAACCGCCGCGCGTTGCGCCCATGCGCCCGACCCGAGGAGTTGACCAGCAACCCCAGCAGCCGCTTCGTCTCCGGCCAGCGCTGCACCGCGTACTCCTCGTGCAGTTCGCGGGTGTAGGAGGCGAGCCGCCAGACCCACGCCTGCGCCTGGTCGCGGCGGCCGATCCGCTTATCGACCAACGCCTGCAGCAGCACCTTCGTCCCGGCGCGTTTGTCCTCGCGGCTCCAGGTGCCGACGATGTCGATCGCGTCGTCGAAGGCGTCGGGGTCGCCGAGGTCGGAGATCTCGCTCAGCGCTTTCAGCCGCAACTGGGCGTTGCGGTTGCGCTGCACGCAGGTCAGCAGGAAGCGTCGACGCAGCTCTTTCGTGCGATCGTTCTGCAGCATCGCCCGCGCCCGGCGCCAGCCCTGGGTGTTGACCCGGGCCCCCGCCAGGGCCGCCCAGGCGTGCTGCTCGGGATAGTCGAGGTTCTCGACCGCGGTCCGCCAGATCTCCCGTTCCAGCACTTCCATCCGCCGCTCCTCGGAGTCGGAGACGGGGACGATCCGCCGCTCGACCCGGATCTTGCGCCCGCGCCCACGCCGCACCGGCCCGACGACGATCGCGCCGCCGCGGTAGACGTCGCGGTCGAGCAGGCTGTGGAGGGTGACGATCGTCTCGTCGTGGGTCGTCGCCGGGTGGACGAAGTCGAGCACGATCCCCGCCTCCTTGCCCGGCGCCCGCCGCGTCACGCGGCCGACCCGCTGCTGGTAGATCCGCCGCGAGGCGGTCGGCGCCAGGTGCATGCAGATCGTCGCCCGCGGGCTGTTCCAACCCTCGGCCAGCAGCATCGCGTTGCAGAGGACGTCGACGGTGCCGCGCTCGAAGCCGGCGAGGATCTCGGCCAGCTCGCGCTTCGGCGTCTCCCCCGAGACGGCCTGCGCGTTGATGCCGGCGTCGCGGAAAGCTTTGGCGACGTTCTTCGCGTGCTGGACCCCGGCGGTGTAGACGACGCCGGGAATTTTGCGGAAGCGCGAGCGGTAGAGGTCGGCGATCGCGACGTTGAAGGGCTCCTGGTCGAGCAGCGCGGCCAGCTCCTCCTGGTCGAAGTCCTGGTCGACCTCGCCTTTGCGCAGCGGCACTTTGGCGATCGTCCGCACTCCCGGCCCGGGCGGAATCCGCAGGCACCGCAGCGGCGCGATGACGCCGCGGCGCGCCGCCTGGGCGAGGTCGAAGCGCGAGGTCTGGGTCGGGAAGAGGTCGGCGACGTGGCGGGCGATCAGCGCCCCGGTGGCGGTCATGCCGATGTAGACGGGGCCGTTCCAGTCGCGGATGCAGGCGCTGGTTTTCTCGCCCAGGGCGGTATGGGCCTCGTCGCAGATGACGATCGAGTAGGCGTCGGAGATCTTCTTGTGGTTGCGGACGAACCACTGGTAGGTCTCGACCGTGACCGGTCCGTCGGGGTCGTCGCGACCGTCGAGCAGCGGCGGCCGCAGCCGCTCCTTGTAGCCGCGGTCGGAGATCTCGCCGATGAACTGGTCGACGAGGTTGCGGCGGTGGGTGAGGATCAGGACCCCACCCGTCCGGGTCGCCTCGACGAAACCGACCGCGGCGACGGTCTTACCGGCGCCGGTCGCGTGCTCGAACCAGAAGCGGCGCTCGGCGCCTGGGTCTTCGGGCGCCTCCTCGACGACCTCCTCGTCGTCCTCGGAAGCCTGTTCCACCCAGTCCTGCGGCTCCTCGTCGGGAGCCATCTC
>JBQCEW010000251.1:0-6729 GCA_051959815.1 Solirubrobacterales bacterium | reverse complement strand
GCGTCACCTCATCCCCTGCGCCCCCGGCGAAATAGTCCCGCGGCCCCCGCTCGAGCTTCGCGAACCCCTCGCGCTCGGCATCCGAGAAGTTGACCCAGTCCTCAATCACGCGCGCGACCCTACTCCCAACCGAACTGCATCAAATTTCCGGCCTGGTGGACCGGAAATTTGATGCAGTTCGGAGCGCGTACTTAGCGGCCAGGTGAGCCGGCGGGTGGGACGCCGGGCGGCGGCGGCGGGCCCCAGCTTTCGCGACCGTCGGAGGTCGCGATCGGGATCTTCGGCCCCGCCATCGCCGAGGTGTCGAGGGTGACGTCGGCGATCGCCTTGACGCGCGAAAGCACCTCGCGCACGTCGCTCTTGGTGCCCTGGTAGCCGTAGGGATGCAGGTCCGAAGTAAGGCCGGTCGCGTCGATACCCGCTTCGCCGGCGAGGAACAGCGACCGCGCCATGTGGAACCCCTGCGTGACCACGACCGCGCGGCGTACGCCGAAGATGCCGCGCGCCCGCTCCATCGTCGCCCAGGTGTCGAAGCCGGCGTGATCCTCGAACACGTCCTGGGGCGGCACGCCGTCGGCAACCAGCGCCTTTCGCATCGTGTCCGGCTCGTCGTATTTCCAGCTCCCGTGGTCGCCGGAGACAAGAATCTTTTCGACCTTGCCCGCATGCCAGAGCCGCGCCGCCTGAGTCACCCGATCCTTGAGCATCCCGCTCATCTTTCCGTTCGGCTGCACCAGCGCCCCCGGCACGATCGCCACTTCCGTCTTCGGCACATCGGCAATTCGGGAAGTCGAGTCCTCACCTTCGAGCAACACATAAGCATTGGCCGCCGCAATCAGCAGCACCAACAGCGCAGCCCCGCCAATCGCCACCATCGCAAGCCGCGGCCACCGCCGCAGCGGGTACGTCAACGCTCGAATCGGCCCCCGCACCCCCCGAACGCTAACACCCCCGAACTGCATCAAATTCCCCACCCAGCAGGTAGGAAATCTGATGCAGTTCGGGTGGGAGGAGGTCTACTCTCACGAGATGAACGAACAGGAAGCGAAGGAGCGCTGCGAGCATCTGGCGGCCGAGCACCCGGACCGCGCCACCCACCGCTGGGTGCCGATCAAGGGCAAAGACGGCGAGTGGTACGTAGCGAAGACCAACCTCCCCCCAGCCGTCAAACCAACCGGCACCGCAACGCGCGCCGCCCCACGCCCGGATCCCGACGACCCCCGCCAACTCCCACCCTGGCTAAACCCACCCAGCGGCGGCTTCGTCTAACGCCGACGCTGGTACCAGGTAGCTAGGCGAACGAGCGCCTTCCGTTCATTCCCGAAACACCACTAACGCTCTGCGGGGAGGGGTGGGTGCCCCTCCGGAGCGGCTTGTACTTTTTTGCTGGCGCGAATCTCGGACGGCTCCAGCCGTCCCACAAAAAAGTTGAGCGAGGAGGGGCACCCACCCCTCCCCGCTCCGAACCTCAGAACTTGACTATGGGGATGATGAGAATGGCGACGATGTTCGCCACCTTGATCATCGGGTTGATCGCCGGGCCGGCCGTGTCCTTGTACGGGTCGCCGACGGTGTCGCCGGTGACCGAGGCGGCGTGGGCTTCGGAGCCCTTGCCGCCGTAGGCGCCGTCCTCGATCAGCTTCTTCGCGTTGTCCCAGGCGCCGCCGCCGGCGGTCATGCTGATCGCGGCGAAGAGGCCGACGACGATGACGCCGATCAGGAGGCCGCCGAGCGCGTTGACGCTGAGCAGGCCGACGACCACCGGCACCACGATCGGGATCAGCGCCGGCAGGATCATCTCTTTCTGCGCGGCGGCGGTGACGATCGCGACCGTTTTGCCGTACTCGGGTTTCTCGGTCCCCTCCATGATCCCGGGGTGCTCGCGGAACTGTTTGCGCACCTCCTCGACGACCTGGCCGCCGGCCCGGCCGACCGCCTCGATCGCGAAGGCCGAGAACAGGTAGACCATCATTCCGCCGATGATCAGCCCGATCAGCACGTCAGGGTTGGTCAGGCTGAAGCTGAGATTGAAGCCCGAGGGCGCTTCTCCGGTCAATTCGCTGCGGAAGGCGGCGAACAGCACCAGCGCCGCCAGGGCGGCGGAGCCGATCGCGTAACCCTTGGTCACGGCCTTGGTCGTGTTGCCGACCGCGTCGAGCGGGTCGGTGACGTTGCGGACGTCCTCGGGCAGCTCCGCCATCTCGGCGATGCCGCCGGCGTTGTCGGTAATCGGCCCGAAGGCGTCGAGGGCGACGATCAGACCGCAGAGCGAGAGCTGCGCCATCACGGCGATTCCGATGCCGTAGATGCCCGCGAGCTCGTTGGCCCCGAGGATCGCCAGCGCGATCACCAACGCCGGAGCGGCGGTCGACTGGAAGCCCTGGGCAAGGCCCTGGATGATGTTCGTCGCGTGCCCGGTCTGGGACGCTTCGGAGACCGTCCGCACCGGGCGGAACCGGGTCGAGGTGTAGTAGTCGGTGATCACGAACAGCAGCGCGGTCACCGCGACGCCGATCACGGCGCAGAGCCAGAGGTCGCCGACGCTGACGGCCTTGGCGGCGGCGTCGGCGAAGCCGAGCCGCACCGGGTCGCTCATCAGCCAGTCGGTGATCGGGTAGAAGGCCGCGATCGAGATCAGCCCGGAGACGATCATGCCGATGTACAGCGCGCCCTCGACTTTGTCGGAGCGGGTGCGAACGCAGAGCGCGCCGATGATCGAGGCGATGATCGCGACGCCGCCGATCACCAGCGGGTAGATCGCCACCTCGCGCGCGAAGGCGGGGGTGAATTCGAGGACGCCGAGGAGCATCACCGCCACCGAGGTGACCGCGTAGGTCTCGAACAGGTCGGCGGCCATGCCGGCGCAGTCGCCGACGTTGTCGCCGACGTTGTCGGCGATCACGGCCGGGTTGCGGGGATCGTCCTCGGGGATCCCCGCCTCGACCTTGCCGACCAGGTCGGCGCCGACGTCGGCGGCCTTGGTGAAGATGCCGCCGCCGAGACGGGCGAAGACGGAGATCAGCGAACCGCCGAAGCCGAGGCCGATCAGCGCGTCGACGGCTTCCTTGTCGCTGGTGCCGGTGAGGATCAGGATCCCGTAGTAGCCGGCGACGCCGAGAAGCGCCAGGCCGACGACCAGGAGGCCGGTGACCGAGCCGCCTTTGAAGGCGACGTCGAGCGCCGGCGGCACGCCGCCGCGGGCCGCCTCGGCAACGCGGGCGTTGGCCCGCACCGAGACGTTCATCCCGATGAAGCCGGTGGCGCCGGAGAGCGTCGCGCCGATCAGGAAGCCGATCGCGGTCTTGTAGTCCTGCAGGATCAGCAGCAGGACGGCGATCGGCACCGCCAGGGCGGCGATGATCGTGTACTGGCGGCTCAGGTAGGCCTGGGCGCCTTCCTGGACGGCGCCCGAGATTTCGCGCATCCGGTCGTTGCCCGCCGATTTGGACAGCAGGCGCTGGGTGACGAGAAGTCCGTAGAGAACAGCGGCGCCAGCGCAGACGAGCGCGACGACCACGCCGTATTCGGTCAGAAAGTCGGTCAAAGTTCCTTTTCCTCCGGTGGTTTTAGCGGCGCGGGAGTCTATAGACGAAGGCGGCGACGCCGCTGCAAGCCCGCTCTGGAAGCTCGATTACCCGCGATTTGGCACTCGGTTACGCCGACTGCCAGTGGCCTGTCTCGATAGTCGTGTGCCGACCTGGCGAGTGACTCGGCGTTCGCAGCAAGGACGCAGGATGCAGCCTTTGCTGGTTGCAAAGGCAAATCCGAGGACGCCGCTGCGGGCGGCGAGGTGCCGCCAGGGCGGTGCAGGACTATCGAGGCAGGCCACCAGCCTGCTCGGCCCCGGCGTAGGTGCGGCGCGTCTCGGCCACCGCGTCGCGGTAGATGTCCTCGATCGAGACGCCGTTGTCGAGCGCCTCCCGTGCCCGCTCGGCCCCGTTGCGCTCCGGCAGGCTCAGGTCGAGCCCCAGTTGCGCCCGCGCCGGCTCGGTCCAGATCAGCACCTGCTCCAGGACCGACCGCGTCGGCACCTCCTCCCCGCGCCGGAAGTCGATCATCCGTCCGCCGGCTCCGTACCGGATCGCCCGCCAGAGGTTCTCCTCGATCTCGCGATCAGCCAACGGCGCCCCCAGCGCCCCCTTGCCCTCGTAGCCGTGCTCGTCGTAGTCGAGCGCGGCCTGGGCGATGCAGGCGGCGATCAGCCCGGCCATCTGCAACGACTCCTCCCCCCGCGTCTGCGCGTCGCAGATTCGCACCTCGACGGTGCCGAAGCTGTGGTGCGGCCGCACACTCCACCAAAGCTGCGTCGACTCGACCACCGAGCCGACCCGCTCCAGCATCTCGACGAAGCGCGCGTAGCTGCTCCAGTCGAGGAACGGCGAGGGCACTCCGCAGCGCGGGAAGGTGCGGGTGAAGATCTCGCTGCGGACGCTGTGCAGACCGGTGTCGCGACGGTCGAGGAAGGGCGAGTTGGCGGAGATCGCGAGCAGCAGCGGCAGCAGCTCGCGCAGCCGGTCGCAGACGGCGATTGCCCGGTCGGCACCGCGGACCCCCATGTGCACATGCAGGCTCCAGGTGTTGTTGCGCTGCGCGACCCAGCCGAGTTCGTTCCGGAGACGGTTGTAGTGGGGCGTGTCGATGATCCGCTGCTCCAGGTAGTTCGCCCACGGGTGCGTCCCCATCGCCCCCAGCGCCAGCCCCATCCCGCCGACCAGCTCGAACAGCCGCGCCCGCCGCTCGCGCTGGCGAGAGGCGGCTTCGCCGAACGTCTCCGAGCGCCCCGAGCGGATCTCGATCTCGGAGGAGATCAGCTCGCCCGCTATCGAGGCCGCCATCAGCTCGTCGTCCTGGGCGGCGTCGCGCAGCTCCTCGAACCGCGGCGTGAGCGCCAGCGTCCCCGGATCGAGGACGGCGAACTCCTCCTCGAGGCCGATCGTGAAGTCCTGCGAGGACTCGAACTTCTCGCGGGCGAGATCGAGGTCGATGGCCAAGATCGGGTGCGCTAGGCGAGGTAGAAGTAGAGCGCGTAGAGCAGGTCGACGGCGGGGCTGGAGGTGTGGACGGTCACCTCCGGCGGCACCTGCAAGAGCTGCTCGGAGTAGTTGAAGATGATCTTGACGCCGGCCTTGACCAGCCGGTCGGCGACGTCCTGGGCGGCCTCGGCGGGCACCGCCAGCACCCCGACGACGATCTCCTCCTCGGCCACGACGTCGGACAGGTCGCCGATGTCGCGTACCTGCAGGTCGCCGATCTCGTTGCCGACGACCTCGGGGTTGGTGTCGAAGATCGCCACCACCTGGAAGCCGTGGTCGGCGAAGATCGGCGATTTGGCGATCGCCTGGCCGAGGTTGCCGGCACCGAACAGGGCGATGTTGTGCTGGCCGGAGGTGCGGAGGATCTTGCGGATCTCCGAGACCAGCGACTCGACGTTGTAGCCGACACCCCGCTTGCCGAACTTGCCGAAGCCGGAGAGGTCGCGGCGGATCTGGGTCGGGTTGATGTGGGTGTACTCGGAGAGCTCCTGCGAGGAGATCGTCTCCCGCCCCATCTTGCGCGCCTGCGTCAGCACCTGCAGGTAGCGCGAGAGCCGGGCCGCCACCCCCAGCGAGAGCCGCTCGCCTTCGACTGGGAACGCTGCGGACGCGTCGAACTCCTCGATCACCTCGACCATGCCCCCACAGTATCGAGCCTGGCTTTCACGGCGGCGCCGTCGAGGAGCAGCTCCGAGACCTCGAGCCCGTCGACCTCGACCACCGGGATCCGCTCGAGGTAGCGGCGCAGCAGCAGATCGTTGCTCTCGATGTCGATCTCGTGCAGGTCGAAGCGGTAGCCCTCCTCGTGGAAGGCGACGATCTCCGCCAGCGCTTCCTCGCAGAGATGGCACCCCGGCCGGGAGTAGACGACGACGTCGGCCAAGGCTCAGTGCGGGACGGCGGCGGTTCTTTCGCCGGTGGCGAAGGCGTCGTAGCCGAGGTAGTCGGGGTAGGAGATCCGCGGCGCGTAGCGGGCGGCGCTGCCGATCATCGCTGCGTTGTCGGTGCAGAGAGAGATTGGCACCAGCTTCAGCCGTATACCCATTTCATCGCAGAGCTCAGCCACCGCTTCGCGCAGCGGCCCGTTGGCAGCGACGCCACCGCCGAGCGCGACCGCCTCCCAGTCGCCCTTCTTCAGCGCCCGTTTCAGCTTCGTCCGCAGTTGTTCCACGACGGCCGCTTGGAAGGAAGCGGCGAGATCTGCCTTCCGTTCCTCGACTCCCCCCGGCCCCAGTTCGCGACAGCGGTAGAGAACCGCCGTCTTCAGCCCGCTGAAGCTGAAGTCGAGGCCGGGATCGCGGGCCATCGCGACCGGCATCTCGAACGCCTCCGGGTCGCCCTGCTCGGCCTCGCGCTGGACCACCGGGCCGCCCGGGTAGCCCAGCCCCAGTAGCCGCGCCGACTTGTCGAAGGCCTCGCCGGCGGCGTCGTCGAGCGTCTGCCCCAGCAGCTGGTAGTCCTCGTGGTCGCGCACCCCCGCCAGCAACGTGTGCCCGCCGCTGGCGATCAGGCAGAGGAACGGCGGCTCCAGCGGCTCAGGCTCGAGGAAGTTGGCGGCGACGTGTCCCTGCAGGTGGTCGACCGGGATGAACGGCAGCCGGCGTGCGGCGGCGATCCCCTTGGCAGCGCTGATCCCGACCAGCAGCGCCCCGATCAGCCCCGGCCCCGCGGTCGCGGCGACCGCCTCGACGTCGTC
>JBQCEW010000250.1:0-5195 GCA_051959815.1 Solirubrobacterales bacterium | reverse complement strand
CACGGGGGCGACAGGCTTCGACGTGGTCGACTCGTGCGAACGGTTGCAGGTCGAGGTTGACGGAGGCCTCGTTAAACCCCGTCACAAACCAATACGTGCGGACCATGAGTTCGCCCTCGCCGCTTAGTTAGAAGCTAAGCGATGAGAGTCGGCCCTCCTTCGCCCGCGGGGAGGGGTTCCGGCTTCAACAGCGGGATTACCCGGCGGCCCGTCCCGCCCGTCCGGGGACACCAAAGGGGCTTTATCTCCCGCAGTGCCCGCTGGCGCGGACCCCGGGAGACGAGAATCAAGCGCCAGCTAAGCCTGTAGACACCCTCGCACCGCGTCCGCGGATCCGAGTTCGAATCTCGGCGCCTCCACTGTCGAAAGCGGTCGACAGGCTCCCCTCCTCAGTAACCATGAGGAGGGGAGTTCGACCATGCTCACGATCCAGAGATTCCTAGAGAGGCGGCTATCTAGGACAGCGGAACTATCTGTTCAGCAGCCGAAGGGGGAACTCTCCAGGCACATCCTGCAATAGATACGAAACAGAAAGCAGAATGTTATGGTATAAATACCCTAACGTGGGAAAACATCGCAAATTGCAGGAAAAACAAGAGTCCATTATGCTGCTTTTAGACAACCACCCTGTCGGATGTCTAGTTATTTTCCGCTACAGTCTTCCCAAGTGGAATAAAGGCGCCGACTCCTCAAGAGAGCCGACGCCTTAATAAGGGCCTCCCGTCCTAGGAACGGGAGGGGTGATCTGGATAAGCCTCTGGCCGCTGGAATGCGGTCGGGGCTTTTCATTGCCTGGGATTGTAACGCTATTTGGCGTTAGCTCTCGCCGAATAACTTGGAAATCTCCAACTACTGCCGTGCAGTGGTGGTCAAGATCGACTTCGGCAGCGTTTTTTGGAGGTTGGCGCCGAACTCCGACCAATCGTGCGCTGCTCGATTACTTCTAAGATGCTTTTCTAAAAGAAAAGTACTGGTGGTGCGACAAGGGCCTGTCCCCCTGTCTGTCGGATTACCGTCCGGCCAGCACCAGCGGCTCGAAGTTCGCCACGGTGAGCGTGACGAGGGTGCAGCCGCAGTCGCAGACGAGGGCGTCGAGCTCGTCCAGGTCGGCGACGACGGTCTCGCGCTCCTCGGCGCAGTTGGGGTCTGAGCAGGCCAGCTCGACGATCCACATAGAGCGATGGTCCTGGACTTGCCGGACAGATTTTCGCCGTTTCCAGGGGAGTTTGGTCGTGCTGATTCAAGTACGTGATCTTCCCTCTATAGAAAGGGAAGGCCCGACCGCGTTTGCTTGCGCGGGGTGGCGAGCGGGAAGGAACCACAGCGGGGGATCGCATGGGCAGTCCGGAAGATCCGGACCGAAGCCGGGCTCACACAGAGCGCGCTGGCGAAGCGCGTCGGGCTCGACCCGAGCCAGGTCTCGCGGCTGGAGAAAGGCAAAGGCAATCCGCGCTGGGGCACGGTTCGACGGATCGCCGTCGGGCTCGGCGTCAGCCTGGCCGAGCTGGCGACGGTGGCGGAGGAATTCGAGAAGCGGATCAAGTAGCTGCCCTCGGCAGCCGTCACCGCATCCCTGGCGCCCCAGCCGGGTTCCTGCATGGAGAGTCTGCTGCTTCGAGACGACCACTTCCTTTGCGACCCGATTCACCTCTCCTCCACTGGGACCCCACTTCCCGCGACCCCGCGCAGCGCCGGATCCACCCGCTGCTGCGGGGCGCGGTGCTGCACCGGGACGGCTGGACCTGCCGCTACTGCGGCGGCGAGGCGGGCGAGGTCGACCACGTCGAGCCTCGGGTACGCGGCGGCAGGACCACGCCGGCGAACCTGGTGGCCGCTTGCCGGTATTGCAACAGGGCGAAGGGCGACCGGACCCCGGCGGAGTGGCGACGCGACGAGGAGGTCAAGCGGCTAATCGCAAGGGCTCGCCGCGTACGCCTGAAGCGACGCTCGCGTAGCCACGGCCGCCACGCCGCCTTCTGAAGCTACGGCGTCTAAGCCCCGCGATCCGATCGCGGCAGTGCGGCGACCTCGAAATCGCGGCTGACCGCGGCGATCTCCTCCGGTAGCTCCGAGAGCTGGACGTTGGCGACGAACTCCATCTCGGCGCCGAGCGGGCGGAAGAAGTTGTCGTAGTGGGTCGGCACGACGGCCCTGGGTTGCAGCAGCGGCAGGATGCGGCGCCAGTAGTCGCGGGTGAAGCTGCGGCCGGCGACTCCGGCGAGGAAGACGTCGACCTCGCGCTCCCGCACCGCCTCGTCAACGAGGTTGGCACTGCCCTGGTGGTAGAAGCGCAACCCCGCTACCGCGATCGTGATGCCCCAGACCTGGCCGCAGCGGTAAGCGCCTGGCGCCAACGCGTCGAGGTGCTCGCAACTGAGTTCGCCGTCGTAGGGGACGGCGAGGCCGAGGAGCAGCTTCGAGTGGACGCTGGGCGTGAAGGAGACCTCGAACGGCCCGAGCTCGTAGGTGCGGTACGGCTCGACCTCGACGGCGCGGTCGGCGAGGCCGTGCAGGGCCATCAGGTTGACCAGCGAGGCGGAGCCGTAGGCCCGGCAGCCGGTCCGGCGGGCGATCGCCGGTGCGTCGACGGCGTGGTCGAAGTGGGTGTGCCCGACCAGCACGCCGACGGTCTTACCGGGCGCATGGAGAAAGCGGTCGAGAGCGGCGTCGCTGGGGAGCGCCGGGCGCCGCGAGACGATGCTGCGGAAGGGAACCCGCGAGAGATAGGGATCGACGAAGAGCGTGTGTCCCTCGTAGCTCAGCCGGTAGCCGGAGACGCCGAGCCATTCCACCTCCAGTCCCGGCGGCAGCTGCAGCGGGCGGGCCTCCAGCTCGGTCAACCGCTCCCGGTCGGCGGCTTCGGAGGAGCGACGGGTGGCACGTGCTCGCGCCAATTCGCCGAGGTGTCGGATCGGTCCCGCCATCAGCCCAACCCTATGGTCGCCCATTACCTTGGTCGTTGCCATGGCGATCGCGACCGCAACCAACCTCGACGTCTACGTCGGCGGCAAGCTGCTCTTCGAAGACGTCTCCTTCAAGCTGGAGCCGCGCGAGCGGATGACGCTTTCCGGCCGCAACGGCGCCGGCAAGTCGACGCTGCTGCGGGTCTTGGCGGGGGAGCTCCAGCCCGACGCGGGCTCGCTGGCGGTGCAGCGTGGCGCCCGGGTCGCCCTCCACGACCAGCGGCCGCCGCGGGAGTCGCAGGCAACACTCGGCCAGTACGTCTTCTCCGGCCGGACCGACATGCTCGAGACCGAGGCCGAGCTGGCGCGGCTGGAGGCGGCGATGGGCGACGGCGACGAGGAGACGATGCGCCGCTACGCCGCCGCCCAGCAGCGGCTCGAAGCCGGCGGCGGCTACCGCTGGCGCGACGACGTCCTCAACGTCCTCCGCGGCCTCGGCTTCGACGACGAGCAGGCCGGGCGCTCGCTCTCGACCTTCTCCGGCGGCGAGCTGACCCGCGCCTCGCTGGCCCGCGCCCTCGCCACCCGCCCCGACCTGCTGCTCCTCGACGAGCCGACGAACCATCTCGACATCCCCTCGCTGGAGTGGCTGGAGAGCTACCTGGTCGAGCTCGACGCCGCCGTCGTCCTCGTCGCCCACGACCGCTGGTTCCTGGAGGCGGTCGGCACCTCGGTGCTGGAGCTGGAGGCGCAGCGCGCCCGCTTCTTCGCCGGCCCCTGGCACGCCTGGCGCCAGGAACAGGCGGCGCGGCAGATCGCCCTCGGCAAGGCGATCGAGCGCCAGCAGGCGGAGATCGCCCGGATGGAGCGCTTCGTCGAGCGCTTCCGCTACAAGGCGACGAAGGCGCGCCAAGCGCAGTCGCGGGTGAAGATGATCGAGAAAGCGAAGCGAGAAGGCCCGGTCGCCGAACGCCGCGACAACCGCAACTTGCGCTTCCACTTCAAGCCGCCGTCTCGTCCGGGGCGGATCGTCCTCAAATTCGTCAACGGGACCCTGGAGGTGCCGGGGCGAACGCTCCTTTCCGGCGCCAACCTCGAAATCGAGCGCGGCGAACACGTCGTCCTCGTCGGCCCCAACGGCGCCGGCAAGACGACGCTGATCGAGACCCTGGCCGGCCAGCGCGAGCCCGCCGCGGGCAGCGTCCGCAGCGGCCACAACGTCAAGCTCGGCTACCTCTCCCAGCACGCCGAGACCGCCGCCGGCTCGGGCACCGTCCTCGATGCGGCCAAGCGCGAGACCGGCCTCACCGAGAACCAGGCGCGGGCGCTGCTCGGCGGCTTCCTCTTCTCCGGCGAGGACGTCGAGAAGCAGCTCTCCGACATCTCCGGCGGCGAGCAGCGCCGACTCTCGCTGGCGATCCTCGTCGCCTCCGGCGCCAACGTCCTCGTCCTCGACGAGCCGACCAATCACCTCGACATCGAGAGTCGCGAGGCACTGGAGGACGCACTGACCGAGTTCGAGGGGACGGTGCTGCTGGTCTCCCACGACCGGGCGCTGCTGGAGGCGGTCGGCAGTCGCACGCTCGTCTGCGAGGACGGCAAGCTGGAGAGCCACCCCAGCGGCTGGGCCGAGTACCAGCGACGGCGCGACGAACGCGAGGCCGAGGCGACTGCGGCAACGCGGACCTCCACCGGGGGCGGCGCTAAGAAGTACAGCGCGACCAAGCCGGCGCAGAAAGCAGCGCGCAAGGCGGCGAAGCTGGAGCAGCGGATCGAGGTGGCGGAGGCGAAGCTGCGCGAGCTCGAGGACGAGCTCGCCGACCCCGCCGCCTGGTCGAGTCCGAGCCGGATCGAGCGGGCGACCAAGCGCCACGCGGAGGCAAAGGCGGCGGTCGAGGAGCTCTACGGAGAGTGGGAGGCGGCGCAGGCGGAGGCTGAGTCGGCAGCGACCTAGTAGGAGTGCTGGTGGACCAGGGCGTCGGTCGCGCTGAAGTCCATGTCGGGGCGAGAGAGGGGGCGCTCCAGCACGACTCTGGTCCCGTGCTGGGGCGCCAGGGTGATGTTGCGGATCGACACCTTCTCGGGGGCGGGGTCGGCCGCCTGCAGCGCCGCCCTGGTGACGAATTCGCGGAGGACGATCCGCATCTCGAACTCGGCGAAGGCGCCCCCGAGGCAGCGGCGGACGCTGCCGCCGAACGGGACCCACGAGTAGGTCTCGGGCCCGCCGTCGAGGAACCGCTCCGGCCGGAAGGCCAGCGGCTCGGGATAGGCCTCCGGCCGGGTGTGGGCGAG
>JBQCEW010000249.1:0-7015 GCA_051959815.1 Solirubrobacterales bacterium | reverse complement strand
GTCGTCCAGGTCAACGGCAAGCTGCGCGACCGGATCGAGGTGCCGGCGGAGGCTTCGAAGGAGGAGCTGCTGGAGCTGGCGCGGGCGAGCGAGAAGGTCACCCGCCATCTCGATGGCCAGCAAATAGTCAAGGAAATTGTTGTTCCCGGCAAGCTGGTCAACCTGGTGGTCAAGTAGGGACCTCCGCAGGGGGCGCCCGGTCTGGTAGAAAGCCGCCGATGCTGGTCAGGAGACTCGAAGATGCAGCGGTCGAGGAATGGCACCGCCTGCGCGCCCACGTCCTCATGGACGCGGGTGAACTCGGCGCTCGCAACCTCTCCGTCACCTGGGTGACGGTGCCAGGCGGGACGAAGCAGACGCTGCACTCGTCCGGCGAGGCCGAGCAGGCCTACGTCGTCGTCCGCGGCCGCGGCACGATGTCGGTGGCGGGTGACACGCAGGAGGTCGGCGAGGGTGACCTGATCCTGGTCCCGCCGGCGACCGAGCACTCGATCGGCAACGACGGCGAGGCGGAGCTCGCCTGCGTCTCGATCCAGTCGCCGCCCGTCGCCGCCGCCGAGCTGTACAGCGACCAATTGGCTGAGGTTGCCGGGTATGACGATGACGACGATTATTGAGTCACGCCTTCGTCTGATTCTCGCCTGAGAAGTTTTTGATCTTGCGCACCATGCGTGCGGCCGGGCCGATCAGCATCGGCGGCGATGCCGGAGCTGAGCAGATCGCAGGTGGTCGTCTACGCAGCCGTCGCCGTAGCGTTGCTGCTGGTCGGAGCGCGGGCGATTCGCGGCGAGGGCGGCACCGAATCCTCTTTCGCGGCCAGCTCGGCCAGCTCGGCTAGCTCGCACAAGACCACCTTCTCGATCAGCGGGCAAGCTGGTGATCTCGTCGTTGATGTGACGGGGGCGGTGCGGCGGCCCGGCGTCTACCGGATGCCGGCCGGGAGCCGGGTGAACGACGCGGTTAAGCGCGCAGGGGGCGCCACGTCGCGAGCGGAGCTGGAAGTGGTGAATCTGGCCGCCCGGCTCGCCGACGGGCAGCAGGTCGTGGTACCGGAGCGGGTCCCTGGCGGTGGCTCTACTGCGGTCGTAACTGGAGAAGAAGGTCCGATCAGCCTCGGCACCGCCACCGTCGAGCAACTGGAAGAAATCGACGGGATCGGGCCGGTGACCGCCGGCGACATCATCGGCTTCCGCGACGAACACGGTGGCCTCTCTTCGGTCGATCAGCTTGACCAAGTGCCGGGAATCGGGCCGGCGACGATGGAGGCACTGCGGAAGCGGATGCAGCCGTAGGGGTCTTCGTGCGCTCACCGCGCCCCTCATTGCTGGTGCTGCTGGGAGTCGCGCTGGTTGTCACCTTGGCGCTGGCGAACAGCGGCCAGATCCGCGAGCGGGCCTCGGCGGGGCTGGGACGGGGGACGCCGCCGCGGGAGGCGGAGCTGGCGCGCGGCTTCGTCCTCGGCCAGGACGAGGGGATCGACGCGAAGACGAAGGAAGAGTTCCGCCGCTCCGGCCTCAGTCACCTGCTCGCGGTCTCCGGTGAGAACGTCACCCTGCTGGCGCTGTTGGCGATGCCGTTGTTGGGGATGCTGGGGATCCCGCTGCGCGAGCGACTGCTCTGGGTGCTGGGACTGATCGCCGTCTACGTCCCGGTTGCCGGCGCCGGTCCTTCGATCCAGCGCGCGGGCGTGATGGGCGCGGTCGGACTGCTGGCGACCCTGGGCGGACGCCGGGCCTCGCGGCTGTACGCGCTAGCGCTGGCGGCGGTGGTGACGCTGGCGGTCGATCCCGGCGTGGCGACGGACATCGGCTGGCAGCTCAGCTTTGCCGCCGTGCTCGGAATCCTGCTGCTTGCAAGGCCGCTACGCGAGGGGATCGTCACGCGCCTGGGCAAAGGGCCGTGGCGGCGCACCTTCGCTGAGGGTCTGGCGGTGACGATCGCGGCGACGCTGGCGACGGCGCCGCTGATCGCTTTCCACTTCGAAGAACTCTCGACGACGACGCTGATTGCCAATGTCCTGGCGCTGCCGGCGGTGGCGCCCGCGATGTGGCTAGGGATGTGCAGCGCCGGCCTCGCGCAGGTGCCGGGCCTGCCGTTGGGGCCGCTGAACGCACTCAACGCGCTCCTGCTCGCCTACGTCGCCCAGGTCGCCTCCTGGTGCGCCGCACCGGATTGGGCCGAGCTGCATGTTCACCTGGACGGCGGCGGGTTGATCGCGTCGTACCTGGGACTGGGGGCGCTGGCCCTTCTCTGGCTTTACCTGGTCCGCTTCAAGCTGCTCGGCAGGGCGCTTCGGGGTCTGGTCGCCGCCGCGGTGCTCGTTGCCGCTTTCTGTTTCGGCTTGCCGGGAGCAGGCGGAGCCGGCTCGTCACCGGTCCGAGGATTGCGGGTTGAGGTCCTCGACGTTGGCCAGGGCGACGCGATCCTGCTGCGTCCGGCAGGAGCCCCAGCGGTCCTCGTCGACGGCGGGCCGCCAAGCGACGATCTGGCGAGAAAGCTCGAGGAGGCTGGCGTCACCAGCCTCGGCGCTGCGGTTATCACCCACGACCAGTCCGACCACGCGGCGGGAGTCGAGGAGCTCTTCGGGCGCCTGCCGATCGGGAGGCTGGTCTTCGCTCGGCTCAGGCAGTCGGCACTGGCGTCCGCTGCTGCAGCGGGCATCGAGCCGGAGCGGGTGGCGGCGGGACAGGAACTGCGCTCCGGGCGTCTGCGGTTGCAGGTTCTGTGGCCGCCGCGGGAGCTTTTGGAGCAGCCTCTTAGCGCCGAAGACCCCAACCAGCAGGCGCTGGTGCTGGAGGCACGATGGCGCGGGTTCAGCATGCTGCTGACCGCCGACGCGGAGGCGGAAACGGTGCCGCTCGACCCGGGACCGATCGACGTCCTCAAGGTTGCCCATCACGGCAGCGACGACGCCGGCCTCGGACCGCTGCTCGATCGCATTCGGCCGAAGCTCGCCGTGATCTCCGTCGGCGACGGCAACCCCTATGGCCATCCGACCGCGGGCACCCTGGCGACGCTTGCCCGCCACCAGGTGCCGACGCTGCGCACCGATGAGGATGGCAACGTGGTCATCGACGTCGAAGGCGGCTCGTTCCGGGTGGACGGATGATCGAATCGATAGTCGAGAAACCCAATCCAATCGCTTGGGGGCCGCTCGCGTATCGCCGATCAACGAACTGGTGCACTGGATCATCCACAGCAGGTTCCTCTCCTCGGATCGGCTGCCGAGCTTTGCCGGTAGCGGCCTGCCCGAACGGATGCGCAGCATGGCCTTCGCCCTGCTCGGGCTCACCGCGGCTGCCGGGCTCGTCCTCGTCGCGATCTTTGCCCACCTCGGCTTTCCGTTGCTGGAACCGGCACCGTTGCCCGACGAACCAACCGTGAGCGAATCGGTCGGCAACGCGGAAAAGGTGAAGTTCGGCCACAGCCCAAGCGCCCTCGTTGCGGCGACCCCGGTGGTCTTGCCGCATCGCGGTCCAAGCTCCGCGGCTGGCCATCCCGCCCGGGGATCGAGTGGATCGTCCACCGGCACCAACCAGACCATCCCTGCGCCCGCCGGGGTTGCCGCACCCATTCCGGTCAGCGTTCCAGAACCCTCGCCGTCTGGTGAAGGCGGTGGTGGTGGAAACGGCGGCGGACCGGGGGGCGGCTCCAGTCCAGCTCCCACCGCCACTCCCGAGCCGGCGCCAGTCGCGCCTCCGACGCCGCCTCCCGCGTCGAAGCCCACCGGTTCGGCGCCGGCTCCGGTCCCCGCCTCGCCCCCGCCCGCACCTGCCGCCCCTGGCCACTCGTCATCTGCCGCGGCCGCGGCTCACGCCAGCGAACGGGGGATCGAAGCCTCGTCCAAGAGCGTGCCCTCGACGGTCCCTCCGCCGGCGGCCCCGGCGGAACCCCCCGCGCCGCCGACGCCGCCCGGCCACGCCTACGCCAAAGGTCACGACAAGTAACGGACAGGCGGGCCGAGGTGGGATCTAGACTCGCCCCATGGCTGCCGAGATGCAAGCGCTCTACCTGATCGCCGGTACCGACGGGGCGAAGATCGACGCTACGCGGGCGCGGCTGCGGGCTCGCGCCGAACGCGAAGGCGGCTCCGCCGCGCTGGAGGTCTTCGAGCCGAGCGAGGGGAAAGGAATGCCAGACCACGAAGCGCTGCTGGCGGCGATTCCGGCGATGTCGCTGATGGGGACGCGGCGCTACCTGCTCGCCGACGGGATCGAGCGCTGGCGGGACCGCCAGCTCGAGCTGGTGCTCGCTGCGCTAGGAGATCTACCGCCGGACCTGACCCTGGTCCTGATCTGCCGCGACAAGGCTCCGGCGAAGCTGGCGAAAGCGGTGAAGGCTGCGAAGGGTGAGGTGCATGAGTTCGAGGCGCCCAAAGCCCGGGAGATGCCTCGCGTCCTCGTTGCCGAGGCGCAGCGGCTCGGCTTTCGGCTGGAGCCGGCGGCGGCTCGGATGCTGGTCGAGCGGATGGGGTCCAACCCGCTGCGCCTGCGCAACGAGCTCGAGCGACTAGCACTCTGGGCGGGCGAGGGGGGAGACGTTTCCGTCGCCGACTTGGAGGAGATGATCGCCGACACCTCCGAGGCGGCGGTCTGGTCGCTCTCGGACGCGCTGATCGAAGGCGACGCCGCCGCGGCGCTGCGGATCGGCGAGCGGTTGATCGGCCAGGGCGAGAACGTCACGGGCCTGATCTACGGCCTCGCCTCGCGCCTGCGTGGCGCCTGCGCGGCTGCGGCGCAGCTCGAGGAGGGGATCCCACCGAAGCAGGTCGAGTCGTCGCTGAAAATGCACCCCTACGCGGCGAAGCAACTGGTCTCACGATTGCGGGACACCGATCTCGCGAGCCTGCGCATGGCGACCGAGACCCTCGCCGACCTCGAGCTCTGGTGCCGCGGCGGCGCCGACTACGGCGACGAGCTGGCGCTGACGATCGCGCTGAGGAAAGCGGCAGCCGGGGCTGCTTAGCTGCCGGCGCCGGCAGCGAGACGGGCAGCCCTAGCCTTCTTGCGGGCGCCGGTGTTCTTGTGGAGGGCGCCCTTCTGCACGGCCTTGTCAACCTTCGAGACCAGGTCGCGGTGCTCTTTGGCGATCGCCTCGGCGTCGCCGCCCTCGACCGCGCTCTCGAGGCGCCGGAAGTAGGTCTTCACGGTGCTCGTCAGCAGTCGGTTCTCGGTCCGCTCGCGCTCGCTGCGCAGTATCCGCTTCTTCTGTGAGGCTATGTTGGCCATGTTCGAAGGCCCTAGCAGGCGTTTGCCGGCTCCGGGCGGCCGCCGACTATAGCGACTGAGGCGTTCTCGGTCGCCTCCCGAACCCGAATCGACGAAAGCTTGGAGACCCCCAGGGCACCTCAGACCCCCGATCCCGACGAGCGGGCGATCAACGCCGATGTCGCCGTTTGGGAGGCGGAGGCGTTCGAACCGGGGGAGGAATTCACCCGCGAGCCGGCGGCGCGCCCGCAGGCGGGGCGGATCGCCCGTTCGACCGCGTTCTTTTCGGTCGCCACCGCCGCCTCGCGTCTCGCCGGTCTCGCCCGCGAAATCGTCGCCGCCGGTTATTACGGGATCAGCGGGCCGATGTCGGCCTTCACGATCGCCTTCCAGGTCCCGAACCTGGTCCGGGCGCTCTTCGCCGACGCCGCCCTGCAACCGGCCTTCGTCCCGGTCTTCACCGAACTGATCGGCAAGAAGGCCTACAAAGAGGCCTTCCGTCTCGCCTCGACCCTGCTGTTGCTGGTGACGATGGTGCTGGGCGCGATGACCGCCTTCTTCGTCCTCCTGGCGCCGGTGATCATGCCGGTCTTCGCGCCGGGCTTCGAAGGCGAGATCCTCGACCTCACCGTCACCCTCTCGCAGGTGCTGTTCCCGATCCTGATCATCCTCGGGATCAGCGGCATCGTCGTCGGCATCCTCAACAGCTACGACCGCTTCGGCGCCTTCGCGATCTCGCCGCTCTTCTGGAACGTGACGATCATCGTCGTGCTGGTCGTCCTGGAGCCGCTCTTCCACGGGCGGGACAAGATCTACGCCTACGCGATCGGCATCCTCGTCGGGACGCTGGTCCAGCTGCTGATCCCGGCCTGGGATTTGCGCAACACGCCCTACCGCTTCAGCTTCAGCTTCGACTGGCGGCACCCTGGCGTGCGACGCGTCTTCCTGCTGATGCTGCCGGTGACGATCAGCCTCGGCCTGATCAACTTCAACAACCTGATCAACAGCTTCTTCGGCAGCCTCGTCTCCCACCAGGCGCCGGCGGCGATCGACAAAGCCTTCCGCATCTACCAGTTACCGCAGGGGATCTTCTCGGTGGCGATCGCGACGGTTCTCTTCCCGACCCTCGCCCGCTTCGCCAACTCGGGGGAAATGGAGACCCTGCGGGCGACGCTGGCGAACGGGCTGCGCCAGATCCTCTTTGTCCTCGTGCCGGCGGCGGCAGCAATTCTGGCCTTGTCGGACCCGATGATCCGGCTCATCTACCAGCGCGGCGAATTCGGCCCCGCCGAAACGACTCTCGTGGCGACCGCGCTTTTCTGGTTCGCGTTCTCACTGCCCACGAACGGCCTCTACCTGCTGCAGACGCGAACCTTCTTCAGCCTGCAGCGGCCCTGGCAGGCGACGGCGCTGGCGACGATCGACCTCGTCGTCTCGGCGCTGGCCGCGCTGGCGCTCTACGCGCCGTTCGGCGTCGGCGGCATCGTCGCCGGGACGGGGATCGGGACCACGGCGGCCGTGGTCGCTCAGGCGGTGATCCTGCGCCGCAAGTTCGGCGGGCTGGAGCTGCGGCGGCTGTTTTCTACCGGGACCCGGATCACGATCGCCGCCGCCGCCCTGGCGGGCGTCGGCTGGCTCGTCTGGGATGTCCTGGACCAGGCGCTCGGGCGCGGCCTCGCCGGGCAGATCGTCTCGTTGGGGACAAAGTCCACAATCAGGTCCGCCTCATGGATGCTGGCGATCTGATACTGTTTGGAGCGTAGGTGCATCTCGATGCGCTGCGCTCCGGCATCATACCGCACCTGGTG
>JBQCEW010000248.1:0-6259 GCA_051959815.1 Solirubrobacterales bacterium | reverse complement strand
GGGAATAACATGCCGCGCGGCTCCGCCGCTCAAAAACCATATTTCATATCGCCTAACATTCCTCCGGATTACGTCGGCACCCTCCCACAACCGTCTTCAGTAGGACACCGAAGGACGGAGGCAAAGTCGTGGTTCCTTTGTCGGCTCCCGCACGACAAAGGAACCATGGGATGGCTAGTCCGTTTTGGCGGCGCGGCCTTTGGCGGCTAGGTCCCAGATTACGTCGGCCTCGCTGATGCCCTGGCGGCGGGCGACAAGCTCGATTTCTTCCCAGGGGAGCTCGGCCTCGGGGAGGTCGTCCCAGCGGGCCAGGTCGAGGGCCTCGGTCGCGCCTTTGAGCGCTGGGCCGAGGTGTTCTTCGGACCGCAGCAGGGCCCTTAGAACCTCGAGCTGCTTGTCGGTCAGGCGTACAACCCACATGGCGGCGTTACCTCCGGGGTGAGGGGGATTGCGGGTTGCCCGGAGAAGTTAGGCCGGGGTGCGGACGGAACGGCGGCTGATCCGCACCGCCTCAATCCGGTTCTCGCGCACCGCCTCGACCCGGATCGTGTAGCCGTCGACGACGACCGAGTCGCCGCGTTTCGGCAGCCGGCCTAGCTCACCGAAGACGTAGCCGCCGATCGAGTTGTAAGTGTCGCTGTCGACCGGCAGCTCGATCCCGGCGTCGGCGAGGTCGCCGAGCGAGACGTGGCCGCGCACGAACCAGTCGCCGTTGGTGAGCTTGCGCAGCGCCGCAGCGCGGGGGTCAGTCTCGTCCTCGATCTCCCCCACCACCTCCTCGAGGATGTCCTCGACGGTGACGATCCCAACCGTGCGGCCGTACTCGTCGACGACGACCGAGAGCGAGGTGCGCTGCACCTGCAAGTCGTGCAGGAGGTCGTCGAGCGGGCGCGTCTCGGGGACAATTAGGGCGTCGCGGACGACGGTGTCGAGCGGCGCGTCCGGCCCCTCGCTCATGTAGAGGCGGGCGAGGCTGTTGTTGTGGACGATGCCCTTGACGCGGTCACGATTGTCGTCCTCGATCACCACCAGCCGCGTGTGGCCGGAGGTGACGCAGCGCCGCAGCGCCGCCTCGACCGTCTCGGAGGAGTTGACGGTGATGACGGCCGGGATCGGCGTCATCACCTCGCGCGCCTCCTGCTCGTGCAGGTGGAAGACGCCGCCGAGCATCCCCGCCTCGCCCGGATCGAGGGTGCCGCCCATGCTGGAGCTGTCGATGATCTGCTTCAGGTCCTCGGCGGTGTGCCGTTCCTCGAGGTCGCCGGGGTTGACGCCGAAGAGGCGGACGACGCTGTTGGAGACCCAGCTCAGCGCCTTCGTGAACGGCGCCGTCGCCACCGCGAACCAGTTGAGCGGCCGCGCCACCCGTCGCGCGGTGCGCTCGGCGTTGGCAATCGCGAGCATCTTCGGCACCTGCTCGCCGATGCTGATGTGGACGGCGGTAACGAAGATGAAGGCGATCGCCAACGAGATGGCGGCGGCGAGGCCGTGCGAGAGCCCGCCGAAGACCGGCTGCAGCAGCTTCGCCAGCGAGGGCTCGCCGAGGAAGCCGATCCCGATCGAGGCGATGGTGACGCCGATCTGGCAGGCGGAAAGCGATTCTTCGATGTGGTCGAGCTGCTCGACCACGGCCTCGGCGCCGGACTCGCCCTCGTCGGCGAGCTGCGCCATTTTCCCGCGCCGGGCGCGTACGAGGGCGAACTCGGCCGCGACGAAGAAGCCGTTGACGAGGATCAACAGCAGCAGAAGGACGAGCAGCAGGACGCTCATCGTCTATGCGGCCCGGTACTTCGGGCTGGGACGTCCTCGGCCATGCGGCTTTCGGAATATAGCTGGCCGGGGCGCCGCTTTTCGCAACTACTTGCCTTCAGGTGGGATATTGACTTGATGATGCGAGTCGCAACGCTCAGCGAGATGCTCGAAGAGATCGTGCGGCTGGGCGAGGCGACCGGGATGGAAGATCACGCCCATGAGCTGCGGGGCGAGCTCGAGGGCCGCCTGGCGACGGTGCGCATGGCGATTGCGGGCGCGAACGCGCCGCGGGTGATCGCCCTGCAGCGGCTCGACCCGCCCCGGGTCGGCGGCTTCTGGATCCCGGAGATGATCTCGATCGCCGGCGGCGAAGACGTCGCCGGAGACCCCGGTCTGAACCCGCCCAAGGTCGGTTGGGGCGAGCTGGAGAGCCTGCGCCCCGATGTCGTCGTGGTGATGCCGGAGGTGCCGCTGGAGGCGACGCAGGCGCAGGCGATGGAGCATTGGGAGCAGATCGCCGCGCTCGGCGCGCTGCGGCTCTACGCCGTCGACGGCACCCGCTTCTGCGAGCCGGGCCCGCGCCTGGTCGACGCAGTCGAGCTGCTGGGCCACCTCATCCACCCCGACCTCGTCGACCCGCCGGGCAACGTCGGCTTCGCGACGCTGCGGGCGCCGGCCTCGCAGCGGGACGGGCTAGGCCACAGCTAGCGCGCCGACGAAGGAGACGACAGCGACGAGCGCCATCGCCGCGAACTCGACGACCCGCCGCTGCGGCCCCAGGTAGCCGCGCTCCCCGGCGACTATCGCCAGCGCGCAGACGACGCCGCCGACGAGGCCGCCGATGTGTGCGCCGACGCTGATGCGGGGGACGATGAAGCTGTAGACGAGGTTGAAGACGATGAGGAAACCGATCTCCCCGGCGAGGGCGTCCATACCGCGCCCGCGGGCGATGACGAAGACGGCGCCGGCAAGGCCGAAGACGGCGCCGGAGGCGCCGAGGCTGAAGGTGTTCGGGTCGACGATGAGGGCGCCGAAGGACCCGGCCAGCAACGAGGCGAAGTAGAGGGCGAGGAAGCGCGGCGTCCCCAGGGCGGGCTCCAGCAGGCGACCGAGGACCAGCAGCAGGAACATGTTGAAGCCGATGTGGATGATGGTCGCGTGGAGGAAGCCGCTGGTGACGAGGCGGTACCACTCGCCTTCGGCGACGGAGGGCCCGAACAACCCGAAGTTTTCAACGAAGCGGCTGACCTGTTCGGTGAAGAGGCCACCGGCGCCCTGTGCGATCTCGATCAAGAAGACGATCACGTTGATCGCGATCAGCACGTACGTGGCGGGGGCCGCCTCGAACCCCGACGGAGTCCCAGTCGGGTTGCGCACCACCCGCGTCCGCTGCCGCGCGCACTCGGGGCAGCGCATCCCGACCGGGGTCGGCGTCATGCACTCGGGGCAGATCGGCCGCCCGCAGTTGGAGCAGGAGACGCGGGTCTCGCGGTTGGGGTGGCGGTAACAGGTTTGGGTTTGGGTCTCTGCCATCGGCCTGCGGAGCCTACAATCGCGGCCGATGGAGCCCGCGAGCCCTGCCCGCCTCTACGCCAGCGTTGCGGGCGCCCTCCTCGTCGTCCTCGGCATCGTCGGCTTCTTCTACGACGCCTCTTTCACCAGTCTGCACGACCTCGAGCACGCGCTCGGCGTTCTTCGGGTGAACGCCTGGTTCAACCTGTTCTACGTCCTTACCGGCGCCGTGGGCCTCCTGCTCGCGGGCGTCGCCTCCCGGCAGTACTCGCTCGTCGTCGGCTTCCTCTACACGCTGCTGGCGATAGTCGGCTGGGGCACCCCGGGCCTCCACCTCGTCATCGGCCTGCTCGGCCTTGCCGCCGCCGCGGGCACGCCCAGGCCCGAGAAAGCGCGGAAAAAGCGCCGCCGAAAGCGTGGTTCCTTTGTCGGGCGGGAGCCGACTAAGGAACCACGGGATTCAAAGGCGCGAGCGAAGGCCGCTGGCGAGGGAGCGTAGGCGGCGCTCGCTTTTCTGACGGCTGCGGCGGCGCAGCTCCAGCAGCACCAGCGCACCCGTCGCTGCCCCGCCGGCACCGACGGCGACCACCGGCCGCACCCAGTTGCGCGGGTCGCGCAGCGCTCGCAGCTCGCTCTCGGAAAGCTCCTCGGCCCAGTCGCTGAGCTCCTCGGCGGCAGCCTGAGTGATCGCCGCCAGCGTGTCCTCGAAGCGGGCCGAGAGCCGCTCCGGCGGCTCGATCGGCCGCAGCGCGTCGCTCAGCAGCGCCTCGACGTCCCAGGTCGACCCGCTCAGCGTTTCACTCGGGTCTCTCATCTTCCATCTCCTCCTGAAGCTGCTTGATCGCGCGGTGGATCAGCACCTTGGTCGCCCCGTCCGTGCGCCCCAGCGCCCGCGCGATCTCGCGGTTGTCCATGCCGAGGGCGAAGCGCATGATCAGCGCCTCGCGGCGGTCGTCGGAGAGGTGGTCCAGGTGCGCCATCACCTGCCGCAGCTCCTCGCGGCCCTCGGCGATCGCCTCGGTGTCGTGGCGGGCGGCGATCGGGTCGGCGTTTTCCAGCGGCGTCTGCGGCCGCCGCGAGCGGTCGCGATAGTAGTTGGAGGCGAGGTTGTGGGCGATCCGGATCACCCATGGCCGCAGCGGCCGCCCGTCCGACTCGCGCCGTGCCCGGTCGAAGTGCCGGTAGGCCTGCAGGAACGCCTGCTCGGTCAGGTCCTCGGCGTCGTGGTGGTTGCCGACCCGGTAGTAGGCGTAGGAATAGACGTCGCGCAGGTGCTGGCGGTAGAAGTCCTCGAAGGCGCGATCGAGCTCCGCCTTGGCCGCCGGATCGAGCTCGGCCGGCTCGACGTTCTGCTCGGGGCCGCTCACCGGCCAAGCCTACCCGCGGCGCCATCAGGCGGCCTGCCTCTCGCGCTCGACCGCGCGCAGGCGCGCGACCCACTCCTCGGCATCGCACTCGCCGCGGATCAGCTCGGCCAATCCCGAGAGCGCAGTGGCTTCGCCACCGGCGGCGGCGACCGCATCGGCCAGCAGCGGCACCGTGTCGAGTCCCTCAGAGGCCTGGCCGATCTTGCCGGGGATCTCCTTCGCCGGCGTGCCGGTGCCGAGCAGCTCGCCGGCACGGCGGTTGCGCCCGGTCGGCGCCATCATCGTCGCGGTTAGGTCGCCGACGCCGGCAAGGCCGGCGAACGTCTCGGACTCGGCCCCGTGGGCGACGGCGTGGTCGATGCACTCGCGCCAGATCGCGGCGACGGCGATGCCGGCAGCGTTCAATCCGTGCGGCTCGGCAGCCGCAGCGGCGAGGGCGGCAGCATTCTTCGCCGCGCCCGCCATCTCGACGCCGCTGACGTCGTCGGAGCGCTCGCAGACGAGCCCGGCCTTGTCGAAGACCTCGCCGACCTGCGCCCGCAGCTCCTCGTCGGCCGATCCCAGCACCAGCGCCGCCGATCCGGACACCGCCTCGCGCGCGTGCGCCGGCCCGCCGAGGCAGGCGATCCCCCGCGCCCGCACCCGCTCGCCGACGTAGTCGGAGGGCAACTGCCCCTGCGGGGCGATCAGGCCCTTGGTCAGCATCAGCACCGCGCTGCGCGAGCTGATCCGGTCGGCGATCGAGCCGACCGCCTGCGGCAACTGCGCCGAGGGGATCGCAAGGCAGATCAGGTCGAGGCCGGCGAGCTCGATCGAGGAGGCGGGACGGACGTCGATCGACTCCGGCAGCGGCACCCCCGGCAGGTAGCGGCGGTTCTCGCCGTCCTCGATCATCTCCTCCACTCGCTCCGGCGTCCGCGCCCCAAGCTGGACCTCGAGGCCGCCGCGAGCGAGGAGGACCGCGACCGCCGTCCCCCAGCTACCGGCGCCGATCACCGCGGCGCGGCGCATCGGCGGCAGCCCGCCGAGGTCTTCCCACTGCAGCAGCACGTTGGGCCAGATCCGCGCCGTCACCGTTTCCGCCAGTGCCGGCGAGGGCTCCTCGGCACGCGGGAAGGTCATCGGCGGGCCGAGGCGCACCTTCACCTTCCGCGGCCGGATGCGCCAGCCGCGCCGCACGTGTTCGGTCCCGAGCACCGCCGTCGGGATAACCACCGCTCCGGTCTGCAGGGCGAGGCGGCCGACCCCGCGCTTGGGATTCGAAAGCGTGCCGCGGCGAATCCGCGTCCCCTCGGGGAAGATGCAGACGGCGCCGCCGCGTTCGGCGATCATCCGCGCGGTCAGCATCGATTCCTCGTCCGACTCGCCGCGGCGGACCGGGAAGGCGCCGAGCCGGGAGAGCGCCCAGCCCTGCCAGCGCCGCTCGAACAGCTCGACCTTGGCCATGTAGTTCATCGGCCGCCGCCAAGGCAGGCTGGCGCCGACGACAAAGGGATCCAGGAAGCTGCGGTGGTTGGCGGCAACGATCACCCCGCCCTTGGCCTTCCCATAGTCCCGCCCCAACCGGGCAAGCCGGAGGTAGACGAGGAAGAAGGGCAACAGAAACGCCCGAGCCACGCAGTACATCG
>JBQCEW010000247.1:0-9470 GCA_051959815.1 Solirubrobacterales bacterium | reverse complement strand
GAGCCGCCGGGATCGCGCTCGTGGCCCCGCAGGACCTCCCAGCTCGGTCCCCTGTCTTCGACGTCGGCCGAGACGCGCTTCAGCAGATCGGCGTAGAGCGGGGACCCCAGCCGCTGGCAGGCTGTCGCCTGGAAGAGCATCCTCTCGGCAAGCTCCGCGTCGCCGGGGCGGGGGGATGGGAGGGAAGGAGATCCCACTGCGTGCACCTCAAGCGGCGCCTGGCTCAGGCTCCGGTCAGCGGTTCAGTCTGTCCCATTGATCGACATATATTGCTACATTCGGCCGCTTCACGGGCGCTGCCCACACTGTGGGCGGGTCAACTCTCGGCGGAGCCTCACGGGCGGCTGCGCGGATCTAATCACGTTTGACGCATAAATGCCTTATAGCAGGCACGGGTGCCGCGAGCCGGCCATCTCCCGTTTCACCGCCGGTTCCTGCGTCCGCCACCCCAGGCAGTAGTCGGCGGCAGCCAGGAGGGGTGGGAAAGGTCGAAGTGGCCCTGCAGGACTCCAGTCGCCACCAAACGGGTCGAGCCCCCAATCGGCGAAGGCACCGGCCCGCGGCTGCGGGATCGCGGAGGCCGCGACGTTGTGCAGGCGGGCGAGCTGTTCTCTCGCGTATTCGACCATCCTCGCCGGCGCCAGGTGCAGATGCGGCGGCGGGCACGCTGCCCTCTTCGCCGCCGGCGTCGCGGACCAGGCCGGCCAGCGCCGCCCGCAACTTCCGGCGGCCCTCCTCCTGCTCCTCGGCGAGCCGCGGAGCCGTGCAACTCGCTGAATAGGCACTCGCCCGGCTCGCACAGATACTCGAAGAGGATGTCCCGTCCATTCGCCATCGGTAACTCGGCGAACCTACAAATTCATGCATCAGTTGCCTAATTCAGAGCCGAGCGCAGCGCTACTGGCTCACGAGAGTGCCCAAGGGCTGCGGCACCATGACCACCGCAGTCGCGCCATCCACGAGCGCCTTGGGTACCGCGAAGAGGCAACGTTGCGTGAGGCAAAGCTAGCTGGTGGGCGCTACCTCGACAACGTGGTGTACGGACTTTTCGAGAGGAAATAGTCTGAATTTGTGGAGCCGTAGTCAAGGCGAAGAAAGAGTTCTTTCGTCGGCAGCGTTATCACCGTGAGGATTACGTGAATGCGCTCAGCGGCTCTAATCGCAGTCGCTCTTAGAGAAGGTGTTCCTGAGAGTAGAGCAAGGTCGTTCTGCTTTTTGACTCTCGGTTCCGAAAGATTGAAGCTGAGGCGAAGGTTCGCTGATCGGCGAGCAAAAAAGCTCTTGAGACTTTTCTCCAAGGGTCATCGACTCAGGAGCTCCAATCCCGAGTGCAAGGCTCGGATCCAGAAAGGAAGTGTCTTACATGTACAAGAGGCTCATGGCAGGCAGTGCGGCGCTTGCTGCTCTTGCTGTTTTCGCCTTAGCCCCTCTTGCATCGGCATCTCCCGTTCTGACAGAGAACGGAACCGCTGTCGCAACTGGGTCATCATTTACAGGGAAAAACACAGGAGAACTCCTCTTCACAGGGGCGTTAAACGCGAGTTGTAATCTGGGCGAATTCGCAGGCACCGTGACGGCCAATACGGGTACCAAGATCAAAGGAGAAGTTCCTGTCGGGGGTGCCAAAATCGGTGGGACCGGCGCAAGTGGAGACTGCACATCCTCCCTTGGGTCCGTGCAAGTATCTATGAGTAGTAAAGTATGCACGGAAACCGTAACTGGCTCTGACAATGTCTCTGTCACCGGGTGTGGTGCAAACATTGTCTTTACCGCAACCATTACAGGGTCGGGCGTGTGCAAATACAGTACCGCGAGCATGGCCGGCGCTTTCGTGACAAACGCTGATGCGACCTTGAAACTGTCCGAACAGGAATTCAAAAGGACGGAAGGAGGGGCTTTCTGTCCTTCCAGTGGAAAGCTCGATTACACCGGCGACGAAACGACAACAAACGGCACCACACTGTTTATCTCCTAACCCACAGGGAGAAGCATTTCAAGCCCCGGGCCGCTAATGGCGGCTCGGGGCTCGCCTTGGATCCCGGTTGTCAAAAGCTGAAATGCGATGTCACCTGCGTCTCTCGATCGAGACGAACTTGATCTCCGGCACCTCGACATGGTTTGGTGGGCCAAACAGCAGGCGACGGTCTTGGCGACCTCATCGGCTGTGAGCGCGCCCGGCCGATGCCGGAGTCGAGGCGCGGAAATACGCATCGACCGGCCTGCACGGCCCTCGCCTACCAGCCCAGATAAT
The DNA here is from genome assembly GCA_051959815.1 of Solirubrobacterales bacterium. Lineage (GTDB taxonomy): Bacteria > Actinomycetota > Thermoleophilia > Solirubrobacterales > 70-9 > VAYN01. The sequence goes on along the minus strand of JBQCEW010000247.1, from coordinate 7,219 downwards.
AATCCGAGGGCAACCAGGGAGGCCGGGAGAGTCCGAAGTGTTTCTGCAGCACCAGCTCAGCGACGGTGAGCGCTCCCTCCACCCATCCCTGGACGCCCGAGTAGGACTCCCCGACCACGTAGGCGCGGAGCTCGTCGCCGAAGGGCTGCTTGATCGCGGTCATCGCTTCGCGCACGTCGACCTGAGGCTCCCAGAAGTTCCAGCCGCCGCCGAACGGGTCAAAGCCCCAGTCGGCAAAGGCGCCGACGATCGGCTGGGGGATCTGCGCGAGCGGGATGTCGTGCAGGCGGGCGAGCTGTTCCAGTGCGTGGGCTTCCATCCCTTCCGACGCCAGGTGCAGATGCGGCGGCGGTTCCGGCACGTCGTTCTCGGCGCCGCCGGTGCCGCTCACCAGGTCGACCAGCGCCGAGCGCAGTTTCCGGCGGCCCTCCTCCCACTCCTCGGCCGGCGGCACCAGGCCCTGCCAGAAGTCGACCGCCCGGGCGTCGTCGTAGGAGGCCATCAGCACGCCCCAGGGCGGGCACGGCTGGTTTTCGTAGTAGGCGTCGGGCGCCATGTAATAGGTCTGGCGGATCGGCATGTCGCTGACCGAGCGGCCGCGGTCGATGCCCAGCTTCTCCCACCAGCGTTCCCTGAAGAAGAGGAAGAGCTTGAAGGCCGGCATCGAGACGACGCTCTCGAGCAGGCGCCTCAGCGCCGGGTCTCCCTGCGGGTCGAAGTCGGGGCTGGGCGCCAGCAGCTCGAGCGAGCGGCGCGGAAGCCCCAGCACCAACGAGCCGGCCAGCACCTGGTAGGTCCCCGAGTGGGTGGCGAAGCTCGCCACCGTGCTCCCCCCACCCACCGCCTCGAAGGAGACGAGCCGGTTTTCGGTCCGGATCTGACCGCCGAGCGCGATCACTTGCTCCGCCAGCGCGTCGGGCAGGGCCGAATAGCCCTCCCGCAGGGTGCGGTATTCGGGCTTTCCGGGTTCGTGGCTGAAGTCGAGGGCCACCGACTGCATCGCCTCCGCCGCGTTCCAGTTGGTGGCGATGCTGTAGTAGCCGAAGGCATCGCAGAAGTACTGGTAGGTCTCGGGGTTGCGGATGTCGCTGAGCAGGTTCCAGAAGCCGACGTCCCAGAGCGGCTTGCCGCGCCAGGTGAGCAGCGGCTTCACCTGATCCCACTGCTCGCGGGTCGCGGGGAACTTCCCGCCGAGGACCTTCTTCAGGACCGCGGCGTTTTCCTCCGTCGCCAGCACTTCTTCGATCACTTCGTAGAGGGCGTCCCCGGCCCCCTTGCCCTGCACCTTCGGGTCGACCAGGTACCGCGCGGTCGGGTCCGAGGCCCCCATGACCGTGCTGACGCCGCGCAGCATCAGCCGCAGGTCGTTCCCTTCGACCCAGAACGGGACGAAGCTCGCGCCGAGGCCGAGCTGATCCAATAGGTTCCAGACGAGCTGCTGCTCGGCGAGGAAGCGCATGCCGCCGAGCTCCGCGCGCAGGCCGCCGTCAGGCCCGGCCGGGAGCCAGGTCAGGAGCCGTCCCCCGACCCGTTCGCTCAGCTCGAAGACGGCGACCTTGGGTACCGGCCCGCCCTGTTCCCGGGCCTCGCGGAGCAGCCGCCAGGCGGTGTAGAGGCCGGAGGCGCCGCCGCCGACGACGGCGACGTCAAGCTGGTCCGAGATAGCGCTCTGGGGCTGGGGCATCGGTTCCTTCCTTTCTCGAGAGCGGGGCATCCAGCCGCGGCGCCTGCCCGCCCGCGGGCAGTTCGGGGTCGACGACCGCGTCAACGACGAAGGGTCGCCCCGCGGCAACCGCCTCCAGGCCCTTCTTCAGAGCCCCGGGAAGCGCCCCGAGCGTCGATACCTGTTCGCCTTCCACCCCGAACGGCTGCGCCAGGGCGGCGAAGTCCATCGCCGGCTCGCCGAGGCGCAGGTACCACGGGTCGCCGCTCGGCTCCACGGCGCGTAGATCTGTTCGACCGCTTCAAGGCCCTTCAGCAGGGTGCGGTACTCGCGGTTGTTGACGACCACGTAGAGGATCGCGAGGTCGAGCTTGCGCGCCGTCCACCAGGTGTGGGGGTAGAAGAGCGCGGAGCCGTCGCCGACTGCATTGACGACGGTCCGCCCGTCTCCGGCCGCCAGCTTCATCCCCAGCGCCGCCGGCATCGACCAGCCGAGCGAGCCTCCCTGGCCGAGGAAGTAGTCGCCGGGCTGCGCGAAGCTCGGGTAGCGCTGAAAGGCGGCGGCGTCGGAGACCGCCTCGTTGGAGAGCATCAGCGGCGCCGGCATCTCCGCCTGCAGATCCGCCAGTGCCCGGGCGACGTCTTCGCCTGAGATCGGTTCGGTCCCCTCGCGGGCGTCCAGCGCGTCCAAGTGCGCCGAAAGCTCGGCGCGGCGGCGCTCGTCGAAGTCGCCGATCGCCTGGCGCCGCCCCGCCGCCGCGTCCTCGTCGAAGCCGGGGTGGGACGGAACAGCGCTCACCATCTCCCCCAGGGTCACCTTGATGTCGCCGAGAACCGCCGCCTCGCCGTAGGCGTTCTTGCCGATCTCCCAGGCGTCGTCGTGCAGATAGACCTGCGCCACGTTGGCCGGGATCATCGGCCCCAGTTCGTATTTGAAGACGAGGACCTGTGCCTGGGCGTTGTAGCCGCAGAGAAAAACGACGTCGCAATCGGCGAAGGCGGTCTGCATCGCCTTTTGGGTCTGCGGCAGCTCTCCTCTCCAGTGCGGGGAGCGGTTGGGGAAGTTCATGAAGCTGCTGAGGGACTCGCTGCAGACCGGCGCGCCGATCCGGACGGCGAGCTGTTCCAGCTCCTCCCACGCACCCGCCGCGCCGACACCATCGCCGGCGACAACGATCGGTTTCTTCGCCGTGGCCAGCTTCTCGACGGCGGCCGCGACGGCCTCCTTTTCGCCGCTGAAGGCCGAGCCGATCCGGGTCACGGAGGTGGGCGCGTAGGGCACCTCGGCGAGGGTGAACTCCCACGGGATCGAGAGGAAGATAGGGCGCCTAGGGGGAGTCAGCGCCTCCTTGAAGGCGCGCTGGAAAACCACCCCGAGCTCCTCCGGCGAGCGCACTTCCCAGGCCCACTTCGCGTACTGCCCGGCGGTTCGCACCAGGTCGGAGGCGAGCAGCGGCTCCTGCAGGACGAGTTCGTTGTGCTGCTGGGCGCACAACACCACTAGGGGGACGTGTGACTTGAAGGCGTTGAAGAGATTGCCGATGCCGTGGGCGGCCCCCGGCGTGACGTGCAGCTCCACCACTCCCGGTTTGCCCGAGGTGCGGGCGTACCCCATCGCCGCCCCGACGGCGATGTTCTCATGCAGGCACGGTACGTAGGTGACCCGGTTCGCCGGGACATTGGTGCCGTCGATCAGCGGGACCTCATTGGTCCCCGGTACACCGAACAGGTACTCGATGCCGAGTTCGCGCAGGTATTCAAAGAGGATGTCCCGCCCGATCACCATCAGTGACGAGCGACCTTACACTATTTCTGAATACTTAGGTGTAGCTCTATTTCTTAGTAATATATAAGGTAAAGAAATTTATCCATTCCCTACTTCAACTCGTCGAGTGGTACACGCCGTCGGCACCGACTTCGCCGTTGTGGTGAGCCGGATGCTGGTAGCGGCCCTGCTGGCCCGGCGACCTCGGCGGCGTCCCAGAGTCGCAGTAGTAGACGAGGAAGCAGTCGAGTTCGCCCCAGGGGTTTTCGTACGCGTTCCAGGACGCGGGTTCGCTGCCTTGGTGGCGGGTGGGCAGCAGTTGCAGGCAGCTGAGGTGGCCGCAGGCGCCCGAGTAGTCGCCCGCCCAGGGAAGGTTGCCGCGGTGCGGTTCCTCGCCCAGGGCCCAGTTCTTCACCTGCCCACAGTCGGCGCACGGACGCGGGTAGGTGGCGTGGGTCCCGCGGGCGCTGAAGGCCAGCGGCCGGGATTCGGCGTCGTCGATCCCGGCGATCCGCTTGCGCACGGCCCGCGATCGGGCCCAGAGCCTTTGCAGCATCGGCCAGCTGTAGCGGACGACGCCGTCGTGCTGGGCGTACTGAACGGCCACCGGTCGCGCTTCGCCGCCTCGCATCGCCAGCACCACGGTCATCCCCTCCCAATCGGACTGGTGGTTGTCGCAGGTGACGCCGGCGATCACCAGCCCGGCACCGCAGAGCGCCCCTCCCCCGAGCTCGACCGGGTTTTCCGGCAGGTACCACCAGTAGTCGAGGTAGAGCCGCCACGGGTGCTTCCGCGTGACCGGGTTGACGTAGATCGCGCTGGCCACTTCAAGGGGAGCCGCGGCGGCGGCCGGGGCCCCGGGAACGGGCGGTTCCACCGTGGCGGCCGGAGGCGTGGCTTCGGGCACGCTCGCTTCCGCCTTCCCGCCGAGCTGAGGGGCTTCGGCTTCGGCTTTGGCGCGCTTCAGTTCGCGCTGCGCCAGCTTCTGCAGTTCTTCGGAATCGGGGAGACTTAGTTTGAGGCTGGTGCTGCCGTTTTGGAGTTCGTCGGGGTTGGCGATCGACTTTCCGGGACATTTGGTCTTCAAGCCTTCATCGCGGCAGAGCTGCACCCAGCCCCGCTCGAACATGGCCCTGATCGAGAGTGGCCACGGGACCTCCTCTTCGCGATCGAAGAGGAGGATGGGCCGATACCTTTCCGCCAGCAGGAAGTCGGCCTGCGATTCAGGGGCCGAGACGGCGAGCCGGAAGGCCGCGTCGGTCACCACCTGGCTTTCGAGTGCCTGCATCGAGACGGCGGTGCCCGCCCGCCATCGCTTCCACTGCTGCAGGCGCGCTGCGTCGGTGCTCTGCAGGAGGGCGAAGGCCGGAGTTTTGGGAGCAGACGCCGTCGCGGCCGCCGCCACCCGCGACCAGCGCCGCACCTCGCCGGACTGAGGCGGCCGGTTCGGCAGCTTCGCAGGGGAGGTGACCACCGGGTCGGTGCCATCTACGAGCAGGACTAGGACCGAGTCCGTTTTCCCCGCCGCGACCGGGCTCGATTCCACGCCGGCGCGCCGGGAGCCTTCAGCCGCGGCGAGCACCGCTTCGCGTTCGCTTTCGCTGTCGACCAGGGTCCAACGCACGCCGTCTCCCTCCGCGACGCCGACCGAGTAATGGACGGTGAATTCGCTCAGCGCCGGGATCGGCTGCAGTTCGATGGGCCGCGGGTGGTGACGGCCGTCGGTGACGATCAGCATGCTCAGCGTCGAGGCGATCGGCTTAGGGTTGGATACCGGTTCGGTACCGGCGTTGAGGGAGCCCACCACAACGGGGGTGACAAGGACGCCAAGGAAGGCCAGTGCGGCGCCGGATCCGATAGCAACACAGTTCGAGAAACAGAGCCGGTGCAGGTACCACCAGGCGGCGGCGGTGACCACCGTCACCGCCAGGATCAGACCGGCCCACACTGGTACGCGTATGTCATGAAGCGGGTGGATGTGGTGCAGCGCCTTCAGCGCAGCGTTGAGCGCCACGTCGAAGCCGACCAGCGCGAGTAGCGCCACCAGCGCCGCGGCGAGAAGACTCAGCGCCACTCCTAGGTACCCCCAATTCCTCCCCACGATCGAGAACCCGACCACAATGCCAACGACGAACACGACGACGAAAGGGAGCCACCAGACGAGCAGTTCGTCGAAAATGCCGTAGAGACCGAGCGCGGCCAAGAGCAGCAAGGGTGAATCCCTCCTCGTGAGAGGCGACGCTGCCATCAACCACAAAGTCAGGTTTCTCCCTTTCGATCCAACTAGGTTCTGGTACTACAACATGTGACCATCAATCAGGCTAGGATGCCGCGTGTGGCGTGGAAAATGATCGGTCATTGCGGGGATTCGGTGACGGGAGCCCGCGCCCTCACCCTCGAGACACTCGCCCTGGAGCAGGACGGCCGCGTCCTCACCGCTCGTTTCTCGAACCCGCCGCACAATTTCCTGACGACGCGGTTCATCCGTGACCTCCACCAGCTGACGCATGCGGTCGACTGGGACCCGAGCGTCGGCGCGGTGTGCTCACCGGGGGCGTCGAGGGGCGCTTCCCGTGGCCCGAGGCGAGCCCTATCTGCGTCGCAGCTTTTCAGGACCTCAAGAACGCTGCCTGGATGACCGAGCAGTTCGGCAGCCTGGTCCAAACTCCCGACGACGTCGCCGACCTCGTCGAGGCAACCTCAATAGATCGCGTACTTGCGCAGTCGCCCGATAAGCGGCCTTATGGAAACAGACCGCCCATCCTAGAAACTCGGAAAAGACCATTTCGGCCCCCTGGCCTCCGATCACTTGTAGATCGCGATCGGCACGATCACGGCTCCCTTGCTGGTGACCTCCGTCTGGGTAGCCAGCGCCCCCTCCATCGCTCGCCTGGCTCTTCGCACATCCCTGAGGAGACCGGGCCCGCGAGCGCCTTCGGACCTGCGCTTGGCCCGGCAAACAGGATCGGAGCGGCACACCAGCAGCGCCGGCGCGAAGTGAAGAGGCAGTCTCCAGGTTTCGCGAGTGGCGAAATCGACGTAGTTGAAGCCTCTTTCTTCTCGTTCCTGCTCACTGGGCTCCGGCAGGACGCGCGTCAGCTTTCCAAGGACGGTCAATGAGCCGCCCCCGTTCTTGAGCACGCTGTCTTCCTTGTTGAAGCTTCCGATGTTCAGCGGGAGTAGGTAGTGCACGTTGTTCTTTGCCGAGCCGGGCCAGAGCGAGAAGACCATGTGGGGGCTCTCGCCCACCTGTCTCGCGAAGAGTCGAGACGCACGCCGCTCTGAGCGCACCCAGTGGCGCTTCCGGCGGCCGTGCTCGGGCATCGGGAAAAGTGCCGTCAGCGTCGGATCTTGGCGGACGGCCAGATAGGGATCGAGATAGAGCGGGCGATGTAGTTCTTCGGTGTCGAAGAGGACGAACTGTCCCTCTGGGAGCCCGAGGATTTCCACATACTCGGCCGGATGATCGATCGTGTGGATTTTCCCTCCTCGTTCAAGAGCGGCGCGGAGTTCCGTGAAGGTGCTGGCAGCCGTAGGCGTGATCGATCGCTGCAGCTGCTCGACTTCCTGCTTCGAGGATCCGGCCTCGGCGCTTTCGAGATTCAGCTTGGCTTCAAGGTTGTTGGTGGCACTCCGCGATTCCTGCTCGGTGTCGACAGACCCCCCTTGCAACTCCTCGAGGTAGGAGAGGCTTCGTGGCTTATCTAGATAGAGGAATTCCAACGGAGGGAAGGTCGCCTAGAGTTGGGTGCCCTTCGCGCATCCACCCGGGTCCAAGAAGTAAGCGAGAAT
>JBQCEW010000246.1:0-3717 GCA_051959815.1 Solirubrobacterales bacterium | reverse complement strand
TGTTTTGTTTGTTTTAATTATCTTTGGGTGTTTTTTGTTGGGGGGGGGGGTGGGTTTCGCCTTACCCTCCCCTCTTTTTTCCTCCTACCCCCACCCCCCGGCCCTCACCTCAAGCAACATCTGTGACGAATTACGACTACGCCGATGGCCTCGCCAGGTATAGGGTTCCGCCTCGTGCCATCCCATGACGTTCTCGTAATCGGTGCCGGGCTCGCCGGCCAAAGAGCAGCACTAGCCGCCGCCGAGGAGGGCGTGTCGGTCGGAATCATCAGCAAGGTCCACCCGGTCCGCTCCCACTCCAACGCCGCCCAGGGCGGCATCAACGCGGCGCTCAACCCGGGCGACTCCTGGGAGTCACACGCCTTCGACACGATCAAGGGCTCCGACTACCTGGGTGACCAGGACGCGATCGAAATCATGACCCGCGAGGCGCCGGAGGAAATCCTCCACCTCGAGCACCTCGGCGTCACCTTCCACCGCAACGAGGAAGGGAAACTGGGGACCCGCGCCTTCGGCGGCGCCTCCGCCGCCCGCACCTACTACGTCGCCGACATCACCGGCCAGGCGATCATGCACGTGCTCTACGAGCAGCTGATGAAGTACTCCGAGCAGATCGCCCGCTACGAGGAGTGGTTCTGCAGCTCGCTGGCGATCGACGAGAGCGGTGAGTGCTGCGGCGTCGTCACCCGCAACGTCGCTGACGGCTCGATGGAGCTCTTTCAGGCGAAGTCGGTGATCCTCTGCACCGGCGGTAACGGCCAGGTTTGGCAGCCGACCACCAACGCACTGATCTGCACCGGCGACGGCATCGCGATGGCCTACCGGGTCGGCGCGAAGCTGATGGACATGGAGATGATCCAGTACCACCCGACGACGCTGGCGGGCAAGGGCTTCCTGATCACCGAGGGCGCCCGCGGCGAGGGCGCGCACCTCCTCAACGCCAACGGCGAACGCTTCATGGAGAAGTACGCACCGAACAAGATGGAGCTCGCCTCGCGTGACGTCGTCTCCCGCGCCGAGCAGACCGAGATCAACGAGGGCCGCGGCTTCCCCGACGGCACCGTCGCGCTCGACATCACCGTCGTGCCGAAGAAGCGCGTGCACGAGGCGCTGCGCGAGATCGTCCTCGTCGGCCGCGACTTCGCCGGCGTCGACATCACCCGCGAACCGATCCACATCAAGCCGGGCAACCACTACACGATGGGCGGCGTCAAGACCGACGTCGACGGCCGTACCGACATCCCCGGCCTCTACTCGGCCGGCGAGACCGCCTGCGTCTCCGTCCACGGCGGCAACCGCCTCGGCGCCAACTCCTTGCTCGACACGCTGATCTTCGGCAAGCGCTCCGGCCGCGATGCCGCCGCCCGCGCCAAGCGGACCGACTACGCGCACGTCTCGAAAAAGGTGCTCGAGGACGAGGAGCGGATGGCCGCCGACGTGATGTCCCGCGAGAAGGGCTCCGGTCGCCGCATCTCCGAGATCAAGCGCGAGCTTGGCCAGACGATGGACTCCAAAGTCGCCGTCTTCCGCGAGGAGACCGGGATCCAGGAGGCGCTGGAAACGGTGCGGCGACTGAAGGAGGAGGCGAAGAGCGCCTACATCGACGACCATGGCAGCGTCTTCAACCAGGACCTGATTGCCGCAATCGAGCTGGGGTACATGCTCGACAACGCCGAGTGCACCTGTGTCGCCGCGCTGGAGCGCAAGGAGAGCCGGGGCGCCCAGTACCGCACCGACTTCCCGGAGCGCAACGACGAGGAGTGGCTCAAACACATCGACCTCGAGCGGACCGACGACGGCCCCGAGATCTCCTACTCCGAGGTCACGATCACCCAGTGGGAACCGCAAGAGAGGACCTACTAAATGGCCGAGTACACGATCAAAGTCCGCCGTTTCCAGCCCGAGAGCGGCGAGGGGCCCTACTGGGAGGAGTTCAACGTCGATCTCGACCCCTCCCTCTCCGTCCTCGACGGGTTGCTGCAGGCAAAAGACCGCGACGACGGCTCGCTGGCCGTGCGCTGCTCCTGCCGCGCGGCGATCTGCGGCTCCTGCGGGATGAAGATCAACGGCCAGTCCGGGCTCGGCTGCAAGACCCAGATCGGCGAGGCGCAGGAGCAGGCCAACAAGATGAAGGCCGCGACCGGGGCCACCGCCGCCGAGGCCTCGAGCCCGATCGGCGCCCAGGCGCCGGAAGCGCAGGACGCCGTCCGCGCCACCGGCCAGGTCGAGGCCGGCCCCGGCACCACCGCCGTCACCACCGCGACCGAGGCCCCGATCGTGATCGAGCCGATGGGGAACATGCCCGTGATCAAGGACCTGATCACCGATATGGAGTCGACGCACTGGACCAAGATCCGCCGCGTCACCCCCTGGCTGCTGCCGCACGGCGAGGCGCCCGAGCGCGAGTACGTCGTCGAGCCGGAATCGATGATCGACATCACCCAGGCGATGGCGTGCATCCAGTGCGGTGCCTGCGTCTCCTCCTGCCTCTCGATGGAAGCCGACCCCGACTTCATCGGCCCCGCGGCGCTGGCCAAGGCCTACCGCTTCGTCGGCGACCCGCGCGACGCCGAGACCCAGGAGCGCCTGCACGACCTCGCCGAGGACCCGCACGGGATCTACGACTGCACCCACTGCTTCAGCTGCATCGACGCCTGCCCGAAGGGCGTGGCGCCGATGGACCAGATCATGCGCCTGCGCCGCAAAGCCGGCGAAGAAGGGATCGAGGACCCCAACGCCGGCCACTCCCACGAGGTGGCCTTCGTCAAGGTCATCGAGAAGAAGGGGCTTTTGGACGAGGCGCTGCTGGTTCAGGAGTCCTACGCGCCCGGGATCAAAGGCAAGCTGAAACCGAGCAAGCGCGGCCTGACCGAAACGATCAAATCGCTGCCGACGATCCTGCGTCCGCTGCGCAAACGCAAGGTCAAGCTCCGCCAGGCGATCCCCGGCCTGCACCACAGCCTGCCCAAGGACTCGATGAACGACGTCAAGTCGATCTACGAGCACGCCGAGGAGCACAGCGAGGAACTGAACCTGTACATCCGGGGCGAGGAGGGCGACGACGCCCAGCCCGACGGCGCCGCGGCCGAGGAGGTCACCAATGACTGAGAGCATCAAAGTCGCCTACTGGCCCGGCTGCGTCTCGCGCGGCTTCACCCCCGAGCTGCACGGCTCGATGGCCCTGGTCGCCCAGAAGCTGGGGATCGAGCTGGTCGAACTCGACCGCGCCAACTGCTGCGGCGCCGGCGTCATCGCCGAGCACAACCAGGAGCTGGCCGACACGCTGAACGCCCGCACCTTCGCGCTCGCCCAGCAGACGGGCCTCTCGATGATGAACATCTGCTCGACCTGCCAGGGCGCCCAGTCCGAGTGCCAGCAGCGCCTCGACGCCGACTCCGCCTACCGGGCGCACATCAACGAGGTGCTCTCCGGTCAGGGCCTCTCCTACGAGAAGGGCAAGGACGGCTTCACGAACAAGAACTTCCTCTGGCTGCTGGTCGAGGACTACGGTCTCGACCGCCTCAAGGAGCAGGTCGTGCGCCCGCTCAGCGGCCTGCGCGTCGGCCCCTTCTACGGCTGCTACATCGTGCGGCCGAAGGAACGGCTTGGCTACGCCGACCACCCCGACCGCGACATCTACCTGGAGAAGGTGATCGAGGCCCTCGGGGGCGAGGTCGTCGAGTACGACGGCGCCCGCAAGTGCTGCGGCTTCCCGGT
>JBQCEW010000245.1:0-14267 GCA_051959815.1 Solirubrobacterales bacterium | reverse complement strand
GTCCGCGTCGAACTCGACCTGAAGGCGAGCAACGGCCTGCGCGCGCATCTCGAAACCTCGGAAAAGCAGATGGTGACTCTCCACCTGGAGCGCGATCACCGCGAAGGGGTCGCCTACCGCGAAGTCGCCACCTACGAAGTGCAGGGCGAAGTCACCGAAGCGGGGCTGAAGGTCCGGTTCGGGCGGTTGGGCTTGATCGACGTCGCCTTCACGCCCACGAAGACCTTGAGCTCGACCGAGCCGGCGGAAGGATGCACGGGGGCGCCGCGGACGCTGCGCGAAGGCGTCTTCACCGGGACCATCGACTTCACCGGCGAGGGGGGATACGTCCACCTCGAAGGTCCCCAGGCCGAAGGGTCGATGAGCGTGATCTCGCAATGGCAGTGCCCTGAAGATCCAGCCTTCTCCGAAGGCCCCTTCGCGAGGCTCTCGCGACGTTTGGCCCTGCGTCCTCGAGACGAAAACGAAAAGGGGACGCTGTCGGCTTACAACCTTCGCTGCCTTTGCTTCTTCGCCGTCGGTATCCGCCACCGCGGCAAGGGAGGGCGAAGCATCTTCGTCGGTGGGAGAGCCGAACTCCGCGAAGGGATGAAGATCCTTCGCGGGACCGTTGCCCATGCCGGCGCCTCGGCCTTCGTCTTCGACCACGCGGCGGGCACCGCGACCGTGCATCCGCCGCCGCCGTTCAGCGGCCATGCGACCTTCAGAAGCCGTCCCCACGCCCGCCCTTTCTGGCGGAGCACGATCCGGGTGCCTTTGCTCGGAGCCGGTTCCTTCGGGCTGAACGGCCCTGGCTTCCGGGTGGAACTTCACCCCGAATACCAGTTCTAGGCCGGCCCGCTCAGCAGTCGCCGGCGAGACCGCGCACCCGGCGGATCTTCGCCTTCAGTTCCGCGACCGTCATTCCGTGCTTGCGGGCGGTCTTGGCCAGGCCGTCGTACCCCACGTCGAAGGAAAGCTGCCGCAGCCGCTCCACGGTGGCCGTGGACATCGTCGGGACGGGAACGCCAGCGAGCGCACCCGGCCCGAGCAGCTTGGCGATCCGCAGTCGCAGTTCCACCTCGCCCGGTGAGACGCCGGTCGCTTTGGCGATCGCCTTGATCCCGTGGAACCGCTTCGCAGCCGCCGTTACGCGCTTCAGCTCGCGGAGGACCGGCATCGGGTAGACGGGCGGCGGCAGCGGCTGCGGGGCGGGTTCCGATTTACGGCGGATGTCGCGCAGGGCCGCTCCCATCAGCTCGACTTCGTTGGTGAAGACCGTCACCGTCTGCCGGCCGGTGCCGACGTCGACCGACGTCGGTTCGTAAGCGGCCGCAAGCGCCCCGTCGCGCAGGAGGTAGACCTTGTAGGGAAGGACGTCGAGGCCGATCGGGTTGCGCGTGCAGCTGGTCCAGTTCTGGACCTCGAGCGGCGGCGAGCACCCACCCTCCCCTTCGGGCAGTTCGCAGTCGCCATATACGAACGTCTTGCCCGTCTCGGCCGGCGTGCCTTCCAACCGCAAGCCGGCGTAGTACGGCCCGAGCCAGTACATCTCGTTCGGGCTCAGGCTCCCGCCCCCGACCTGCCCGCCCGCCGCGGGAGCGAGCAGCAATGCGCACAGCGCCGTTGCCAGAGCGATCAAACCGGGCCGAAACACGCGGCCCATGCTATTCGCCCGGTGGCCCTGCAGCCCGGTGAGGGAGGCCTATGATCGGCCGATGTGTCCCGCGGGGGGAGCGGAATGGTCCAGTCGACCGCCGAGCCGCCGCAGCTCACGAAGGCAGCGATTCCCCCTCCGCGGTCAGGCGGCCGTCACTCTCGCCCTGGCCGTTCTCCTCGGTGTGCTCGGTTCCGTCCTCGTCGCGCCGGCGCTCCAGTCGCCACCGGCTCCTGCCCATCCATGGGCGCTTTGGGTCGGTACCGACGCGCGTGACAAGCGTGCCTTTCCGCTGCCGGCAAGCTGGCTGCTGAGGCTTTGGGTCGACGCAGACGAAGGTTGCGAGCAGCCGGCGATGGTGCGCGGCGAACTGCAGATTTCCCAGGCCTACAAACTTGCCCGCTCGCCGCGGCTGCTCGTCCTCTCCGTCGCCGGCGCCCACGTCTACGGGGCCGAAGTGAAGGGGATCCTCACGCTCCAGGCCGGGCCCGTGCCGCGCTGGCGCCGGGCGGCCATTTCCCGCCAAGGGGGTGGCTACGCCATCCAGGCGCGCCTCCGCAACCGGATCGAACCGAACCTGTGGGTTGGCCGCGTGCTCCTCTTTCGCTTCCGGGTGGATGCGGGTCGGGAGGTGGGGCACGAGTCCTGCTCCATAACCAGTCCAGCGCTATTCGGGAGCGCCGGGGAGAACCAGCTTTGGTACCAGGCCAGCGCCGTGGGGGAAGTCCTGCTTCGCAAGCGCGACCCGGTGATCAAACCGGTGATGGACGACGCGATCGTGCAGATGGCGGTGCCCGATCGCGTCCCCGACCGGTCGGAACTCGATGCCGGCGCCAAGGTGCACGGCGCTTCCCTCCTGCTCACCTGCGACGACGGCTTCGCCCACTTCCCGACGCGCACGGCCAGGGAAGACGACTTCTCCACGATGCGGACCCTCGCCGAACAATCCTCATGCGCCAGCATCCAGACCTTCAGAGCCCCCGACGCCCCAGAGGACCTGAACCGAAGACTGTTCCTGGCCGGAGCCCTGATCTCAGCCGCAGTCGCCCTCCTCATAGCATCGATCGGCCCAGGCTCCCGACGCCGCCGCAAAGAAGCGCGGCCTTCCGCGTGAGGCAGGCTGGGCCCGCCGAGGTCGAAGTTGAGTTTGCATCCCTTTGGGAATACGCTTGTTCCTCATCCGGTCCGAGAGGGTTTCTTCGGTCGACCGGCTCACGGGTGCGGGACCCGTGGGATCTATGAGAAAGGCCGGGTAGTGCAGTCGATCCATGACGGTGAAATTCGCGGGGCATTTGCCGAGTCAAACATCCTTTCCTTCGACTACGACAAGTACTTAACGGTCGTGGAGGCAGTGTTGGGGGACTATGAAATGGAGCCTTCGGACGTTCTCGGGGTCTCGGAGGCCTTGGGCTTGGTGGTGGTCTGTCGAACGGGGGTCGTTCGAGGCGACCAGCGAGGGATCTTCAACAAGCGAGTCGAAGTCGGCGACCTCATTCGATTCGACTCCGTTGCCGAACTGGTGCGCGAACAACGGCAACCGCGTGGCAGGGAGAGCTGGATAAAGCTGATCGGCGAGGGCGGCCGTAGCCTGGCTGAGTTCGTTTGGCATGCGGGGGGCCCGGTGGAGATCGCCGACGCCGCCCGCGAGCGGGACCGCGTCTACGAGATCATGCTGAGCGCCGCACGGGCGCCGAGCCCTGCCCCGGCATCGTCAGGCCCGTCGATCTCGGAGTACGGCTCGAAGCGGGACTTTCTGCTCGCCTGGGGACACGCGCTCCTGCTGGCAGCCGGCGTGCCGGCGACGCCGGCACTGGTCGAAGAGCACGCCCTGATGGCGGCGGGATCCATGCAGTTGATGGTGTTCCTGCGGCTGGGCGCGCGCCACGGCATCGATGACCTCAATCAGTACTTCCCCGAGGGGGGCGTGCCCGCGGGGAGCCCTCTGGATTGCTTCGACCCGCTCTACGCGAGGGTGGTCGAGCGGGAGGGGGAAGCACAGGGGGTCGACGCGGCGATCGAGGAGTTCCTGGATGGGTGCTGGGCCGACTGGGTTCGGGGTGCCCGCGACGCCCATGGCTGATCAGGCCACCCACGATCCAGGCACAGAGGCGGCTTTTCGCCTGGCCGCCGAGAACGGCGACACCCTTGCCGCCTACAACCTCGGGGTCCTCCTCGCCGAGCGGGGGGATTTCGCAGGCGCCCTGGAGGCATACCGGCAGGCGGATGAGGCCGGGATGGCGGAGGCGGCCTGCAACATCGGCCTGCTGCTCGAAGCCCAGGGCGATGCCGAGGGGGCAGAGGCGGCCTACCGGCGGGCCGACGAACGAGGCGACGACGCGGGGGCCTGCAACCTCGGGATGGCGCTCGAGGATCGCTGGGACCTGGTCGGAGCCGAGGCCGCGTTCCGGCGCTCTGCGGAACGGGGCTACGCGACGGGCGCGCTGCGGCTGGGCACTCTGCTGGAGGATCGCGGCGATGCTGCCGGGGCCGAAGACGCCTACCGTGAAGCGGAGAGGCTCGGGGACGCGTTCGGCGCCTACAACCTCGGCAGCCTCCTGCATCGAAGCGGAGACCTGAGCGGGGCCGTCCCGGCCTTCGAGCGGGCCGACCGGGCTGGCTTGGCGGACGGCTCCTACGGTCTCGGACTCGTCTTGTTCCAAGCCGGGGACCTCGCGAACGCCGAGCTTGCGCTTCGGCGAGCTCAAGAGCGCGGACACGAAAAGGCCGCCGGGGCTTTGGCCGAGCTCTCGCGCCGACGCGGAGAGCAGGCCCTGGCCGACGCCGAATCGAGCGGCGACGCAGAGGCCACTTATCAGCGCGGCCTCGCTCTCGAGCAGAGTGGGAATCTCAGAGGCGCCGAGGATGCCTACCGGCTTGCCGACGAAGGAGGCAGCGGGGCGGCGGCGTGGCGGCTCGGCGTCCTGCTGATGGACCGGGGAGAACTCGAAGAGGCCGAGGCCGCCTATCGGCGTGCCGACCAGCGTGGGCATGCCATGGGACCGTTGAACCTCGGCATCCTGCTTCAGCAGCGGGGGGATCTCGACGGGGCCCTGGCCGCTTTCGAGCGTTCGGAGAGCTTCGGAAACGTAGATGCGATCGCGGCCGTTGCAGATGTCCTCGAAGACCGGGGCGATCTGGCTGGAGCCGAGGAGGCGCTGCGGCGTGGCGACGCCAACGGCTCGCTGATGTGCGCCCACAATCTCGGCGTCCTGCTCGAACAGAGGGGCGACCGCGACGGTGCGGAGGCCGCCTATCGCCGCGCCGACGATCGCGGCAGCGACGTCGCGGCCTTCAACCTCGGGGTTAGCCTCCTCGAGCGTGGGGACCTTGCCGGTGCGGAGGCGGCGTTCCGCCGTGCCGACGCGCGCGGTCATGCGACTGCGGCGAACAACCTCGGCGTTCTGCTGCAGCAACGTGGTGAGGATGGAGAGGCCCAAGCCGCCTTTGGCCGAGCTGTTGAGCGTGGCTACCCGGTTGCGGGATGGCCAGGTAGCTAGGAGGCGGGGATGGGATTTCGGGATCGCCTGGAAGCCAGCGCCGCCCAGGCCGTCGGCGACAGCGTGCGCAAGCAGGTCATCCGCAACACCGAAGCCCAGCTCGGGGTGGCAAAGCCCGCTCGCTGAGGAGCTCCGAGGGCTGGCGAGGTATCGGATGGGGTTCGAGGAGCGCATAGCCGCAGCGGTGCAGGAGACGACAGCCGCTGCGCTCGAGGTCGAGGCGCTGATCGCCACCGAAGGAAGCGCGATGACCTCGGCCTGGACGACGGCCAGCGCCGAAGCGGAGCTGATAGAGGCCAAAGCCAGCGCCGCCTCGGAGGTGCTCAAGGAGTACGAGGCGAAGCTCAAGCAGCTCCTGGCGGCGCATCCCGATTGCCGGCCCGACGTCGCGGGGGCGATGCCACCCGTCCGCAAGGACCTGATCACCCACAATCCGCTGGGCGGCTGGATGGTCGCCGCAGAAGTGACGGGAGCGCTGAGCAACGACCTTCGCCGTGCCCGGGCCGCGGCGCGAGAAGCTTCGCAACGATTCCTCTCCGCTCGCCCTCGAGAGCAGGCTCAGCGCATGGCCGGCTCGATTCAGGTCGTCCTTCGCACTCTCGAGAACGAGGTGCAGCGCCTCGGCGCGACGAGAGAGGAGGTCCTCGCGCGCCGCGACGAGGAAGCCGACAGCCGTCGCGCCACCGCCGACGGCCGTCTGCGCGAGGCGACCGCCCGCCTTGCCGAGGCGACGCGCCGGCTGCCGCCGGCCATGACCTCCTGGAGCAGCCCTTCCTGGTCCACCTGGTCGCCGGCGCTCACCCACCCCGAGGTGCTTGCCGGGATGCTCCATCCAGAGGCGGACCGGATTCCGGGGACGAACCGCGACTTCGCCTGGGACGTGCGCATTCCGACCTTCGTCTCGGTCCGTGAGCCTCTCCAGATCGCTCACCGGCGGGGGGATCGCGAGCTGGCGCACTCGCTCGCCCGGTCGCTGCTCCTGAGAGCGCTTGCTTGCACTCAGCCGGGCAAGCTGAGGCTGGCGATATTCGACCCCACGGGCCTTGGGCAATCGGTTTCGTCCCTTCTCGACCTCGGCGAGTACGACAGGGACCTGATCGGCGGCAAGGTCTGGTCCTCGAGCGAGGATCTTCAGCGCCTGCTGGTCGAGCACACCGCACACATCGAGCAGGTGATCCAGAAATACCTTCGCTCCGAATACGCAACGCTTGACGAGTTCAACGCGGCAGCGGGGGAGATAGCCGAGCCCTACCGCCTACTGGTGATTCTCGATTCGCCCGCCGGCTTCGACCGGCGTTCGGCCACGGAGCTACGGCGGATCGTCGAAAACGGGCCCCGTTGCGGCGTCGCGACCCTGCTCGTCACGGACGAGGATCTCGAGCCGGCGGACGAGCTCTCGCTGCCCGCCCTGCCGCCTGGCCTGCGGACGCTGCGGATCGGCAGCCCGGTTGAGCAGGTTGGCGACCGCCGGCTGCCGATGCCGTTTGCGTTGAGCCCGGAGACCGAGGCGCAGGCATCCCCCGAGGCGGTTGCCTCGATCGTGGCGCAGGTCGGCAAGGCGGCGCGGGAGACGACGAAGAGCGCCGTCACTTTCGAGAAGTCGTTTCGGCTCTTCGCCCAAGCCGCGACGGAAGGTCGTAAGCGGGGCCTGCCGCCGCTCTCGCGCCGGGTCGACACCGCCGATTCGTCGAGCTGGTGGACGCAGTCGACTCTCGAGTCCGTCGCCGCGCCGATCGGCCAGCGGGGAGCTCGCGACGTCGCCGTCCTGGCTTTCGACTCCTCCGACCATTCGGGCGCGCTTCTCGTCGGGCGCCCCGGCTCGGGCAAGTCAACGCTCCTCCACACCTTCATCGCCGGCATCACGACGCTGTATGGCCCCGAGGAGCTCGAGCTGCACCTGATCGATTTCAAGGAGGGGGTCGAGTTCAAGGTCTATGCCTCCCAGGCGCTGCCCCACGCCCGCACCGTCGCGGTGGAGAGCGATCGCGAGTTCGGCGTCAGCGTTCTCAAAACCCTTGAGGCCGAGCTGTCGCGGCGCGGCTCGCTGCTGCGAGGCTCCGCCGAGACCCATTCCTCTCTGCAGAGCCTGCGCGAGGCGACCGGCGAGCGCCTGCCGCGGATCGTCCTCGTCTTCGACGAGTTCCAAGTGCTGTTCGCGCGCAACGACCAGCTTGGCGCGCTCGCGGCCGAGACTCTCGAGACGCTGATCCGGCAGGGGCGCGGCTTCGGCATCCACGTGTTGCTCGGCTCCCAGAGCCTGGCCGGGCTGGACGCGCTGGGAAGCCACGTGCCGCAGCTGCTCCCCGTTCGCATCCTTCTGCCGGCCGCCGAAGGGGACGCGTTCAAGGTTCTCGGAGAGGGCAATGGCGAGGGTGTCGCCCTGACCAACGCCGGGGAAGGGATCCTCAACATGTCCGGCGGGGCGGTCGAGGCCAACGAACGCTTCACGGGCGCCCTGATCGAGGAGTCGGCTCGCGCGGCGCGGGTGAAGGCGATGAGGGCCAAGGCCGATGCCGGCGGCTTTCAGCGCCGGCCGATTGTGTTCGAGGGCAATGCTCCGGTCCCGGCCGATCTCACGCCTGCGGAGCAGGTCGTCGACGAAATCGGCCGTGCTCCTTTTGCGACGCTGCGGTTGCGTTTCGGCGCGCCGATGGTGGTGAGCGGGACCGCCGACGTCGACCTCCGTCGCGAGTCCGGCGCCAATGCGATCCTCGTCGCCCGCGACGCCTCCACCGATCTGCAGGCGCCGAACGGGTTCTCCCTGCCGCGGGCGGTGGCGGCGAACGTGATCCACAGCGCGATCGTCCGCAACGCCTCGGTCGAGGTGATCGATTTCCTGCCGATCGACGAAGGGCTGGAGGAGCTTGCGGCTCCGCTGCTGGATGCCGGCGCCATCGGCCTCGGCCGCCGACGCCAGGTTCCGGAGCTGCTGGCGCGCGTTCACGACGAGGTTCAGCGGCGTCTCGCGGAGGACGATCTTTCGGCTCCTCCCATCCTGCTGGTCCTCTACGGGATGCACCGGGCTCGGGATTTCGACCAGGACTCCATCGACTACGACGCCGAGGCGGATCTGCCCGCCCTGCTGAGCGAGATCATGTGCGACGGGCCCGAAGTAGGCGTGCACGCGTTTCTCTGGTTCGACACGGTCAAGAGCGTCGAGCGACGGCTGCCGTCGCGCGCGCTGCGGGAGGTCAGCTGGCGGCTTGCAGGAAGGATGAGCGTCGATGACTCCTCGTCTCTTCTGGGGAGCGACGCAGCCGGTTCGCTGCGCGAGCAGCAGCTAATCGCGGTGAACGAGGACCGCGCGACGTTGCTGCGCTGCACCGCAATTGACGTGCCGCCCGCGGACTGGTCGCAAGACCTGCTTGCCGCGACGGACAACAGATCAAAGGAGGTCGTCGAATGAGTAGAAGCGTCAGAGCCGATCCGGTGAAGCTGCGCGCGCTCGCAAAGAAGCTCAGGAGCGCCGGGGATCAGCTGGAGCAAGTTCAGCGCCAGGTCCAAGGAGCGCTCCGCGCCGCGGACTGGCACGACCACGAGGGCCGGCGTTTCGCCGACATCGTCTCGCACGAGCTGAAGGCGGTGACGGCCGCCGGCCACAAGCTCAAGAACGAGCACCCCCGAGCTCTGGAGAAAAAGGCCCAAGCCCTCGACGACTTTCAGCGCTGAGTTCCCGGTGCATGACTAGAGCGCCTGGCTCTGTTGGGCACGGCGAACCCGACGTGCACGGGCTTGGGAAGGGAGTCAGGCATTTCTGGCGAGAAGTGCCTGAAATGAGAAGGGGTGGTTCAAGTTGCTGCAGGACGCCATCAGCGCTCCTCTTCGAACGCTGCGAGCCCCGGCTGTACGCGGGCTGCATACCTCAATGTCGCAGTAGTTTCGGCAGGCGACGCCGTCGCTGCGGCTGCAGTGTGACGAAGCCCTGACTCACGCGGCAAATGGGAAGCGTGGCCGCCGCCCGACCCTCCGCATCCCGACAGAACGACCATTCCGCCCGCCAGCATCAGCGCCGCGCCCCGGCGGGCCTGGCGCCGGGCCGGCGGCATCCATGAACTCGGCGACCGAGACGCCCGCCCGCCGCAGGCGCCAGATGCCGACGAGGGTGCCCAGGGCGATCCCGCCCCAGATACCCATGCCGCCGTCCCAGACCGCGAACGGCCCCCACCAGTGCGCGGGGACTTCGCTCGAGCTGGTCAGGTAGAAGTAGAGGCGCCCGCCGACGATCCCGGCGGGAAAGCCCCACTTCGCCACGTCGTAGACCGTCTGCCGCGAGCCGCCACGCCCCTCCCAGCGCCGGATCGCGATCGCCACCGCCGCGAGCAGCCCGACCGCGTACATCAGCCCGTAGACGTGGACTTCGAAGGGCCCGAGCTGAAAGCCGCTGGAAGCCGGGCTGGGGATCGCCGCGAGCACGGCTTCATTCTCACCGAAAGAGGAAGTAACAGGTGTTAGGCCCGCCGCCCCGAAGAACGGAGACCGATGCATCGCCCACGCACCACCGCCTTCCTGCTCGTAGCGCTCCTGGCGTTCCCCGGAGCGCTCGCCCGGCTGCGGTGACGGTCGCCATCGAGCAGTGCGTAGCCGAGCGCGTCGTGCATGGGTGAATGGTACGGAGGGCCTAGACGATGGTCGCCTGTAGGAGTACCCCGGCCAGGCCGCAGCCGAGCACCACGTAGAGCACGGTCAGTTTGCCGTGCCAGCGGTTCAGGGCGAGGAAGGCGGCCACGGCGAGGATCGCGGTGTAGACGTCGACCACCGAGGTTTCCACGATTTCGACGGTGACGGCGGCGATCAGGCCGACCACCCCAGCGGCGACCCCGAGCAGAAACAGGTGCAGCCGGGGGTTCTCGGAGATCGCGACGAGCTGGCGGTGCAGGAAGATCGGGAAGACGAAGGCGGGGAGGAAGATCCCGAGCGTGATCACCAGCGCCCCAACGAGGCCGCCCGCCAAGTAGCCGACGAAGGTGGCGAAGATGATCAGCGGCGCCGGCAGGATGCCGCCGATCGCGAGCCCGTCCACGAACTGTTTGTCAGTGAGCCAGTGGTGCCCGTTGACAGCGCTTCCGTGCAGGAAGGGAACGACGGTGTAGGCACCGCCGAAGGTGAGCAGCCCCGCCTTCAACCCCTCCCAGAAGATCGAGACGCCGAGCGAGAAGCTGATCGCGCCCAGGGCAACGAGGACGATCCCGAGCGGGCTGATCGTCAGCGAGGACGTGCGGCCGACCCAGGCCCGCGCGTTTCGCCACAGCTCGTAGGCGATCCCCGCTCCGAGCAGCACCAGGACGAAGTTGGCGCCGGCAAAGAGGGTCAGGGCGAACCCGGCGAGGGCAATCAGGACGAGCGGCGCATCGGTGAGGAAGGATTTGCCGAGCCGCACCACCGCCCGCGCCACCAGCGCCCCGACCGCCGCGCTCAGCCCGTAGAAGAGGTCGTGGAGGTGGCTGGCGATGTTCGCCTCGACATACAGCGCCGAGGCCGCCAGCATGAGCAGGAAGCCCGGCAACATGAAGCCGAGGCCAGCCATGAACCCGCCGAGCTTGCCGCCGCGCAGTCGGCCGAAATAGACGCAGAGCTCGTGGGCCTCGGGGCCGGGGAGGACTTGGTAGACGGCGAGCTGGCGCTTGAAGGTCGGCTCGCTGATCCACATTTCCTCATCGACGCACTCACGCTTGATCATCGCGATCTGAGCGGCAGGGCCGCCCCAGGCGAGGCAACCGAACTTGAGGAAGCGGATGAAGATTTCCCGCGGTGATTCAGGGTGCTCTACGGGGTTGCGCGGGGCCAAGGCGCGGGATTGTCCACGTTTTCAGTCGGGAAGAGGCCCCCTCGTTGCTCCGGCCACGGCCTCCCTCGCCTCGTCGGACAGCGCCTGGACCTTGTGTCGCTGGCTGATCGTTTCGCCGAAGCCCGCCATACCTCGGACTTCCCCTGATCGACGGGTCGCCGAATCGTTCGGCGAGAAAAAGACCCGGGGCAGATCTACATAAGGCCGCTTTATCGGGCCCTCCTCATTATTAGGTCTTTTTCTAAATTAGTTGATAAACAAGGTCAGCAATAAGATATAAGCGCGATCAGGGATGGCGCCGGAGGCGACGAAAAGCGGGCGACGACTGACGCTGGTGGCGTTCGCGTGCCTGGCCCTCATTTGCAGCGCGGTACCAGCAATGGCAGATTCAGTTGACGCCCCCGCCGGCTCCGAGCCGATTCTGCAGGCCTCGGAATTCCCTGTCCCCAACTTCGCCGAACTGAACGCCGCGTACGCGGCCAGCAAGCGCAAGGACGAAGAGCGCGAAGCTGAACTCCAGGAACCCGCGCTGGTCGCCGAGCGCGAAAGCTCTCGCCACGCGTACGCCGACATGACGAACGAGGAAGCCGAAGAGCTCCTCCGTTCGACCTTCGCGGAGACGCTCTCGAGGCTGAACGCAGAACCTGCTCGAGTCCTGAGCGACGCGAAGCTGGCTGACGATTTGGGACATGGGTCGGCCGTGATCGAAAGCGAAGGCCGCAAGGAAATTCTCGAAGCCGGCCTGCCGATCGAAGCCCGTAATGAAGAAGGAGACCTGGAAAAAGTCGACGTGACCCTCGCACAGGGGTCCGAAGGCTTCGAACCTGAAAACCCACTGGTCGACTTGGCGATCGGCAATTCGGCGAACGAAGGCGTCGAGGTCGGAGGCGAAGGCGAAGCGGTGGAAATCACCCAGGTCGGCGCCGAACAATCGGCAGGACGTCTGCTCGGCGACAAGAACGTGTTCTACCCGGAAGTCGAAGAAGGAAGCGACACCGACCTGATGGTCTCTCCGACCTCACGCGGGGTCGAGCTCTTCGACATGCTGCGCTCTGTCGAAAGCCCCGACACGCTGCGGTTCGATCTCGCGCTGCCGGAGGGCGACAGCGTCCGGGCCGCCGCCGGGGGCGCTGCCGAAATCGTCGATTCCGAAGGCCAGGTCGTCGGTCTGGTGGGTAAGCCCAGCGGCGAAGACGCCCAGGGAACCTACGTCCCGGTCGAAATGCAGGTTGAAGGCGAATCAATCGTGCTGCACACCCACCACCGCGAGGAAGACCTCGCCTACCCGATCCTCATCGACCCCGATATTGCGATGCATTGGTCGGGCTGGTACGGGGGGCAGAACCTGCAGGGCCTCTCCTACTGGAAATGGCAGACCAATGTGGGATGGACGCGTTCCCTGGTCGGCCAAAACGGCAGCGGGCCGTGGGCGGGGATGTATGGCCTGTTCCAGAGCACCGTCAACGAAGAACTTAATGGCGGCGGCTACAGCGAGTACTACCTGAACACGCCCAATACCGCCACCTACCTGCACGATGTCGAAATCTGGCCGTTTTGGCGCGATGATCACCAAAGCAATCCAGAATGCGAACCCTGGTACACCGAACCGTATGACTTCGAGGGCTACTACGACGTCGTCCAGCAGCATTGGAACGAGACCGACTTCAACGACGCCCACAACTACGGCAAAACGCTGCACGCGAACTGGGGGCACCAGTACGACTTCGGTTTAGGCGTATCGCCCGGCTACAACGTCCCCGCCGTATGCTGGCGCGACCTCATGGCGGGCGGTGTCTCGTTCAGCTTGGGGGACTGGGCGCCACCGAACCTGACCTCAGTGGGCACGGGACCGAGCCAGTGGATCAGCTCGAGCGCCTCGTTCAGCGTCTCCGCCTCCGCCACCGACGAAGGTCTCGGCGTCAAGTACATCAGCTTCACCCCAGGCGGCACCTCGACGCCGATCGAAAAGCCGACTGGTTGCCAGGGCACCTACGAAAGCAGATGCTCGACGAGCTACAGCGGGAGCTTCTCCTTCACGGGCGCCGGCTTCACCGAAGGAGAACGCCAGGTGCAAGTCTCCGCACAGGATCCGACCCTGAAGGGGTCGAACACGCGCACCTTCACGCTGAAGGTCGATCAGAAACCGCCCGAAGTGCAGCTTCACGGCCAGTTGATGGCGGCGGTGAACGAAGCCGGCGCCGGTGAAGCGCAGGGCCAGGGCGGCCCAGAACTGAGTCAGCCCGTCTACAACCTGAAGATCGACGCCACCGACGGTGTGAAAGGCACGACCGAAGGGATCAAAAAGCGCTCCGGAGTCAAAAAGGTCGAAGTGCTGCTCGAAAAGGCGCCGGGCGAAAAAGTCAAAGAAACCTATGAAAACGCGAGTTGCCCGGCGAGCAGCTGCGACCTGCACCCAACCTACGCGCTGAAACTCACCGGCCTCAGCGCCGGGGTCCACAAACTCGAAGTTCAGGCCTACGACTTCGCTGGTAACCAGTTCGAAAAACCGATGCAGATCGAATTCGAATATATGCCCGCGACCGGGATCAGCGATGACTTCGTCCTGCAGCGCTTCCCGCTTCCCGATGGAAAAAACTATGGCGAAGAAGCAAGCCACGCTCCCGAACTCGCTGTCAACGTGATGAATGGCAACGTCGTCTACCACCAGCGCGATGTCAACGTGGAAAGCCCCGACACTGCCCTCGAAGTCGAACTTTTCTACAACTCCCAATTGCCCAAAGAACAGAGTGGCGAATGGGGCAGGGGCTGGACGCTCTCGCAGACCCCTCGGCTCGAAAAAACCGGAGGCGGCACCGGGACCGATACGGGCAAAGCACTGACCACCGAGGCGGCGATCACCGGCGGAGTCGACCTGCCCCAGCAGGTAGGCCAGCCGCACTTCACGAACAGGCTGGGCGCCGTCGTGACCAAGCAGTCCAGCGGTGGCTACGCGGTCAGCGAAGAGTCGGGACAAGAAGAAACGACCACCGTCTTCAACGCGGCTGGCCAAACGACCGAAGTGCAGACGACCCCAACGGCGAGCGTCAACTACAGCTACGGCGCGGGCAAGCTCTCAGAAATCGCGATCGACGATCCGGCGTCGACGACGGCGCCACCACCGCCGACCAAACCCGCTCCGAGCATCACCCCGACCTACGTATCCTCATTCGGGTCGAGCGGCTCCGGAAACGGCCAGTTCGGCCACCCCGCCGACATCGCAATCTAATCGAAAGGTAACCTCTGGGTCGCCGACTAGAACAACACCGGGGTGCAGTTTTTCAGCGCAGACGGCTAATTCAAAAAAACGCTCGGCTCGGCGGCAACCGCCAACGGCCAGTTCGCCATGCCG